>JBKJYB010000345.1:0-10721 GCA_046716045.1 Nitrosospira sp. | reverse complement strand
ACACGCTATCATATGCTTCAGCCACGGCAGGAGTGACGGTCAATCTGGGACTGGCTGTCCAACAAAATACCGTCAACGCAGGGCTGGACACGCTCAGCAACTTTGAGAATCTGACCGGCAGCAATTTTAACGATACCTTGACTGGCAATACCGGGGCTAATGTCATCAATGGTGGCTTGGGTGTCGACAGTATGACCGGTGGCAACGGCAACGATACTTATGTAGTCGATAACATTGGCGATACCGTTGTTGAGGGAATCGGTCTTGGCACGGATAACATTCAAAGCAGCGTTACTTACACACTGGCTACAAATGTGGAAAATCTAACCCTGACTGGTGCTTTGGCCATCAATGGCAGCGGCAATGGCCTCAGTAACGTCATCACGGGTAACAACGCAGCCAATACGCTGAATGGTGGCATTGGTGTTGATACTTTGTTTGGCAAAGCCGGAAATGACATTTTAACTGGTGGTGCTGGCGCTGACAGCTTTGTGTTCGATACCGCATTGAATGCGGCCACAAATAATGACACCATTACTGATTTCAGCGTTGTCGATGATACCATCAGGCTGGAAAACGCCATTTTTAATAATTTCACGACACCGGGCGCATTAGCGGCTGGCAGCTTTGTTTCCGGTGCGGGCGCAATAGCCTTGGATAGTAATGATTTTCTGGTTTACAACACCACCGATGGCAGTCTTTATTACGACGCCGATGGTAGTGGTGCTGGAGCTCGGGTAGAGATTGTGTCATTAACTGGAATACCTGCCCTAACCGCAGCTGACTTTGTGATTGTGTAGTTGAACTTAACTCAACAACCACCGGCTAAAGCCGGTGGTTGTTGAGTTAACGTCCACTTCACCGCATTCCGGGGAGCATTCCCTTCATCCCTCGCAACATTTTTGCCATCCCGCCTTTATTCATCATTTTCATCATTTTCTGCGTTTGCTCGAATTGCGCCAGCAAGCGATTCACTTCCTGTACCGTGACACCCGCTCCGGCGGCAATACGACGTTTGCGCGACGCTTTCAGAATATCCGGTTTGACGCGCTCTTGCGGTGTCATCGCATTGATGATGCCTTCGGTGCGCCCCATAACCTTGTCGTCCATTTTTACTTTCTGAGCGGCTTGCGTCAATTGTGCGGGCAGTTTGTCCATCATGGCGCTCATGCCGCCCATATTTCTCATTTGTTGAAACTGCATTTTAAAATCATTCAGATCGAAGCCTTTTCCCGATTTTATTTTCTTGGCCAGTTTTTCAGCTTCTTGCTGATCCACGCCGCGCTGTGCTTCCTCAATCAACCCGAGCACGTCCCCCATGCCGAGAATACGTGAGGCCATGCGATCGGGATGGAATGCTTCCAATCCGGTCAATTTTTCGGCTACGCCGGCAAATTTTATCGGCTTGCCGGTGACTTGAAGCACTGACAGCGCGGCTCCACCCCGGGCATCGCCGTCGAGTTTGGTGAGGATCACTCCTGTCAAGGGTAATGCCTCGGCAAATGCTTTGGCGGTATTGACCGCGTCCTGCCCTTGCATTGCATCCACCACGAATAGCGTTTCGATCGGATTCAGCAGCGTTTCCAGCTCTCGGATTTCCTCCATCATTGCTTCGTCGATAGCCAACCGTCCGGCGGTGTCTACGATCATCACATCGTGGAAGTGCCGGCGGGCGAAATCCAGGGCGGTGGTGGCAATTTCTTTCGGTTGTTGCCCTGCTTGAACCGGGAAGAAGTCCGCGCCGGTTTGCTTTGCCAGCAGTTCCAATTGTTGTATCGCGGCGGGACGATAAATGTCGCAAGAAACCAGTAACACCTTTTTCTTTTTCTGTTCCATCAACCATTTCGCGAGTTTACCGCTGCTGGTCGTCTTGCCGGCACCCTGCAGCCCCGCCATGAGAATGACTGCCGGTGGTACGGTCGCCAGGTTGATATCGGCCTTTTCTCCCCCCATGATGGCGATCAGTTCCTGGTGCACCACACCCACCAGTGCTTGCCCCGGTGAGAGACTGCCCATCACTTCCTTGCCGACAGCTTTTTCCTTGACGCGTGCGATAAATTCCTTAACCACCGGTAAAGCCACGTCGGCCTCCAGTAGCGCCATGCGTACTTCACGCAATGCGTCCTGGATGTTGGCTTCAGTCAGCCGCGCTTCGCCCCGCAGGGTTTTGATAACAACGGAAAGCCGGCTGGTAAGATTGTCAAACATGCTAAATGCCCCTCAAGAAAAATTGGTGTAGACTAGCCAGAATTCCGCTTTAGTCCGCAATATCAATGTTCGTTATTCTAGCCTATCTTGTTGCTTGTCTGCTTTATGGTCTGATTGGTTGGCATTTCTGGCGCACCAGATGGAATGCCCCCGCACGATCGTCAGGCGACGTCATTATAGCCGCGGGATGGGAACGTTATGCCATTCTCGCACCACTGCTGCTGCACGGCTATACGCTTTATCAGTCTGTATTCTCCGGCACTGGATTGAATTTTGGCGTGGGCAGCGCGGTTTCGTCCATCGTGTGGCTTACCGCCACGATTTACTGGTTGTCCGGTTTCTTCTACCGTCTGGAAGGATTGCAAACCCTGGTGGCGCCGGTGGCGGCGGTGGCGGTGCTGCTGCCCCTGGCGCTTCCCTCATTGCGCCCTCTGGCCAATACTGAATTACCCGCTTTCAAGGCGCACATTTCCATCGCGATGCTGGCATATAGCCTGCTTACCATTGCCGCACTCCATGCATTGCTGATGGCGGTGGTGGAGCGACGCCTGCATCATCCATCCATGCCATCGGTGCTAGCCAATCTGCCCCCGCTTCTTACGATGGAGAAGATATTGTTCCGCGTCATCTGGGTGGGATTCATACTGCTTACGCTGACGCTCATCAGTGGCATCGTTTTCTCGGAGGAAGTATTCGGTCAACCGCTCAAATTCACTCACAAGACTCTGTTTGGTATTATTTCCTGGGGTGTTTTCGCTGCTCTGCTAACGGGTAGACAACTCTATGGCTGGCGCGGACGCATCGCTATCCGTTGGACACTGGCTGGATTTGTTATTCTGCTGCTGGCCTATCTCGGCAGTAAGTTTGTACTGGAAGTGATACTGCAGCGCTAGCGGCCTGTCGGACTTGAAAAATCGAGGCGAAAAAGTGACTGGGCAAGGACAGATTTTGACGATTTTGAAGGCCAATAGTTGTTCTCTTGCCCGAAAAAGCGGTGAGATATGGACCGGCCCGATACTTTTACAATTGGCTTTTGCAGCCGATTACCTATAAGTCCGACAGGCTGCCAGGTAAGCTGTGGGCCGGAAAGCGAGTTTAGATGGATCTACAAATCGTCGAAAATTTCAGACGGTCGAATTTTTGACAAGTGCCCTCCAATTCTGAATTTTTTCTGTTTGCATAGAGGCGTTTCTTTTGGAAGACATGCCGTTGTATGTGCTGCTGGTAGCACTGATTGTTTTGTTGATTCTATCCGCATTTTTTTCCCTTTCTGAAACCAGCATGATGGCCATCAACCGTTACCGGTTGAAGCATCTCGCAAAACAGGGACATCGCGGCGCCCGCCTGACCTCCCAGCTGTTGCTGAATACCGACAGGCTTCTGGGCGTGATTCTGCTTGGTAATAACTTACTGAATGCCGCCGCCGCGACGTTGGTGGCGGTGATTATTTCCAGCTTCTTCGGGCAAAACGATCTCGCTTTGCTCATCGGAACGGTATGTGTGACCTTCGCCATTCTGGTATTCAGCGAAATTACGCCCAAGGTGATCGCCGCAGCCTACCCTGAGCGCATCGCCCTGGCTTCGAGCTATGTGCTGACTCCGTTGCTGAAAATTTTCTACCCCGTGGTATGGTTCGTCAACCTGTTCGTGCAGGCGCTGCTCACCATTTTGCGCCTGAAGCCCGGAGAGGATAACGCCGCACAAAAAATCAGCATGGAAGAACTCAAAACCCTGGTGCTGGAAGCGGGACATTTCATTCGTAAAAAGCACCAGGGTATGCTACTCAACCTGTTCGACCTTGAAACCGTAACGGTTGACGACGTCATGGTGCCTCGTGGTCAGATCGAAGCCGTAGATCTGGACGCTGACGATGAGACCATTCACAATCAGTTACTAACCTGCCATCACACCCGTCTACCGGTATACCGGGGAACACTGGACAACGTAACCGGTATAATTCATGTGCGCAAGGTGCTGAACCAGATGAGAAATGGTGAGGTTACCGCCGCGATACTGGAGAAAATCATGCGCGAGCCTTACTTTATTCCGTCCGGCACGCCGCTGTTTTCGCAGTTGCAGCTATTTCAGGAAAACCGCGAGCGGGTCGGCCTCATCGTGGATGAGTATGGCGAATGGATGGGACTGGTGGCGCTGGAGGATATCGTCGAAGAAATTATCGGCGAATTCACCACGCACGCCCCGACACAAGCGGGTATATTCATGAAACAGGAGGAGGATGGCAGCGTAATAGTGGAAGGCAGCAGTCTGCTGCGCGATCTCAATCGCAAGCTTGGACTGCGACTCCCCCTCGGTGGCCCGAAAACTCTTAATGGACTTATCCTGGAATACTTCCAGGATATTCCTGAAGCCGGCACCAGTTTGAAAATCGCCGATTATCCGATGGAAATCGTCCAGACCCAGGATCGCGTGGTCAAGGTGGTACGAATCTTTCCCAGTCTGGTATCAACCGCGGGAGCAACGGACCCGGTCAAGGATTAGCAATTCTGATGCCGCAATTTTGATGTCATTTAGTTATCTATTGCAACACTCGCCGGTTCTTTTCATTTCGCTCTGCTCCATCGCCGGTCTGATGGTGGGCAGTTTTTTGAATGTCGTCATTCACCGTCTGCCGAAAATGATGGAACGGGAATGGCGGCGGCAGTGTGCCGAGTTGCGCGGGGAACCGGTTGAGGTGGTGCCCCCGTTCAATATTGTTATACCGCGTTCCGCCTGTCCTCATTGCGGACACAAAATAACTGCCCTGGAGAATATTCCAGTCGCGAGTTACGTGTTTTTAAGAGGGCGCTGTGCTCAATGCCATGCATCCATTTCTGCGCGCTATCCTGTTGTGGAGATTTTAACCGGCCTTATCAGCGGCTTCATCGCTTGGCATTTCGGGTATGGTTTTGCCGTTTTTGCCGCGTTGGTCTTCGTCTGGGCAATGATAGCGCTGGCATTCATAGACATGGATACGCAATTGCTTCCCAACGACATTATATTGCCGTTGCTGTGGGGGGGATTATTAGTCAATCTGGGCGATGGTTTCACCGATATTCGTTCCGCGATCATCGGTACCGTTGCCGGTTATCTTGCGCTGTGGTCGGTATATTGGTGCTTCAAACTCGTCACCGGCAGGGAAGGCATGGGCTACGGTGATTTCAAATTACTTGCCATGATCGGAGCGTGGCTTGGATGGCAAATGTTGCCGCTGGTGATTCTGTTTTCTTCCCTGGTGGGAGCCATAGTGGGTGTCGGACTGATAATGATCGCAAAGCATGGACGCCACGTTCCCATTCCATTCGGGCCGTATCTGGTTGGTGGCGGTCTCGTTGCCTTGTTCTGGGGAAATCAGATTAATAGCGCCTATTTCGATTTATTTTAATTCATGTCTTTGATGATTGGTTTAACGGGAGGAATCGGCAGCGGCAAAACCACCGCCGCGAAATTCTTTGCCGCGCTTGGCGCCGATGTGGTTGATACCGATGCGATCGCGCATGAACTCACCCAGCCACAGGGCGCCGCGATTCCCGCCATCCGGAAAATTTTTACCAAGAAATTCATCACTGCGGAGGGTGCGCTAAACCGGAAAGAAATGCGAACTCTGGTATTTTCCGACGACGGCTCGCGGCGAAAGCTTGAGGCGATTCTCCATCCTCTTATCCGCATTGAAGTGGCTCGCCGTGCCGCATTTTTCTCCACTCCCTACGCAATGATCGTCGTGCCGCTATTACTTGAAACAGGCGGCTACCGTGAAATAATCCAGCGCATCCTGGTAGTGGATTGCAATGAACAAGGCCAGATCGCTCGTGCCATGGCTCGCACGGGACTGGATGAACAGACTGCGCGTGCCATCATGGCCATCCAGCTTTCACGTAAGGAACGGTTGCTGCGAGCGGACGATGTGATTACCAACGATGCGGATATGTCGCATCTACGACAACAGGTGGATGCACTGCATAAGAAGTATCTCGCCTTGGCGAATAAAAATTGATTTTCCCGCGATCACTTCCCTTTCATTGCAGAGCAATTTTAATGCCAATTTTGATTGTAAAATTCTGTTTCATAGGGCAATATCACATATCCTGTCGCTGTTCCGTACCAGCCCCGTCCTTTGGCTTACTATCGTGATTTGCTACGAACATCCGCTTAATGAACGCATTCGCACTTTGCTGCGGCTCGAAGACTTGTTTGACAAGGTGGCGTTCTTTTCGGCCAGGGACGAAGCTATTGAGCACCACTCCGCGCTTGTTACCCTATTTGAGATACTCGATGTAACGAGCCGTGCCGATATGAAGTCGGAATTATTGCAGGAACTGGAGCGTCAAAAGCAGGCATTGGAAACCATGCGCAGAAGTCCGGACATTTCAGAAGGTGCGCTGAATGAAGTGTTGAGTAACATCCAGGCGGCGTCTCACAGCATGCTCAATATGGCGGGGAAAATCGGAGAACACATGCGTGAGGACGAGTGGCTGATGAGTATCAAGCAGCGTATGGGAATACCTGGGGGGGCATGTGAATTCGACCTGCCGTCTTATCACTACTGGCTGCATCTGGATCCCGCACTGCGCCGTAACGATCTCAATGAGTGGGTTGCGCCGCTGCTGCCACTGGAGGAAGCCTTCAGCATTGTTCTGAACCTGTTACGGTGTAGCGGCAAAACTTTCCCGCATACTGCCCATCGTGGTGTATTCCAGCAAATGGGGTCCGGACGGGTGGCGCATATGCTGTGCCTGAAGGTGGACGAGAGTCTGCCCTGTGTTCCTGAAATCAGCGCTAACAAGTATGCGCTTAACATTCGTTTCGTGATCTCCGGTTCAAGGCAAAAAACCAAAATATACGAAGACGATGTAAAGTTTGAGCTGACTTTCTGTAATTTATAGACCTGTCAGGTCAATATAGTCATGGCAGCGACGCTCGCCAGGTTTGGAGACATTTGTCTTTCGCCAAATGTGATAGATTGATTCCACGCTACTTTCATGATGCAATGCCAAACTTTTTTGCGCTAATCCCCGCAGCAGGCTCCGGCTCACGTATGGGAGACGAGCTTCCCAAGCAGTATCTGCCATTGGCTGGCAGGCCCATGATTTATCACACCTTGAGAATCCTGTGCAGTTCGCCACGGATTACCCGCGTATTCGTCGTGCTTGCGCCAGGCGATGGGGAATGGCTGCGACATGACTGGTCGGAATTCTCAGGTAAGCTTGTTATGCTCGAATGCGGCGGTGAAACACGCGCCGAAAGTGTGCTTAATGGCTTGAAAGCAGCGCAGGGAGCTTCGTCCATTAACGACGACGACTGGGTGTTGGTACACGATGCAGCGCGACCCTGCTTAAGCGCAACGCAACTCGACAAGTTGATGGATGAGCTGGCTAATGATGAGGTGGGTGGGTTACTCGCGGTTCCAGTGGCGGATACGTTAAAGCGCAGTGATACCAGCAGCCGGGTTGAGCGTACCGAATCCAGGGAAAATTTATGGCAGGCGCAAACGCCACAGATGTTTCGTTATAAATTGTTGATGGAAGCGTTGAGCATGACCGGCGGCGTGACTATGACCGACGATGCCGGCGCGATTGAGGCGTTGGGCTT
This sequence comes from Nitrosospira sp., assembly GCA_046716045.1. Taxonomy (GTDB): domain Bacteria; phylum Pseudomonadota; class Gammaproteobacteria; order Burkholderiales; family Nitrosomonadaceae; genus Nitrosospira. Next base: position 2,927 of record JBKJYB010000345.1, on the reverse strand, counting down.
GCACCCTAAGCTGGTTCTGAGTGACGCACGCAATCTGAAAGTTACGTATCCTCAGGACCTCGCCTTGGCGGAGCTGATACTGAGAAATCCCTGAGTAGTGCGGCTGCGGGAGCGCTATGATCTGTATCGGCTTCAAGATTCACTATTGGTTCGGCGAGAAGATACTATGAATTTCGTCATTCCGGGCTTGACCCGGAATCCGGTCCAAACCAACTGCGGCGTGTTTTGAACGCTAATGGATACCGGTTTTCGCCGGTATGACGTTTGTACTGTTTGCCCGCCGGATCAATAAGAGATGAAAAGAGAGGGGAAAGAGTGAGTATGGTTAGAATCGGACAGGGTTTTGATGTGCATCAGTTGGTCGAAGGCCGCAAACTTATCATTGGCGGCGTGACCATTCCCTACGAAAAAGGTTTGCTCGGGCATTCCGATGCGGATGTGTTACTGCATGCGATTTGCGACGCGTTGCTGGGTGCGGCGGCGCTGGGTGATATCGGCAGACACTTCTCGGATACCGATCCGCGCTACAAAAACATCGACAGTCGCGTGTTATTGCAAAATGTTTCCCGCTTGCTGGCGGAGCATCATTACAAGGTGATGAATATAGATGCCACAATCATAGCTCAGGCACCGAAAATGTCGCCGCATATTCCCGCCATGGTGACTAACATCGCACAGGATCTTCGCATGAGGGCAGGGGATGTCAACGTCAAGGCCAAAACTGCTGAGCGGCTGGGTCCTGTTGGCAGGGGCGAGGGGATAGAAGCGGATGCGGTATGCCTGATTACCCGAATGGACGATGCGGATAACTGAGAGAAATCCGGATATCAAGGAAGAAACAATCCGGGTTTTCTTTGCAATATGGCCGGACGATGTGGCGCAGACGAAACTGGCAGGGTTGGCGGAACAATTGCGAGGGGAGTCGCTCTGCGGCGGGCGGAAAACCAAGGCAGAAAATATTCATCTCACACTGGTGTTTGTGGGGGAAGTGGATGCCAGCAAGCTGGAAGCGCTGTGTCTGACAGCCGACGGAATTAAGGATTCCGGCGCGCGTGCATTTGATTTTGTCGTGGAGAAAATTCGCTACTGGAAACGCAACCGCATCGTTTATGCGGCGGCAGACGGGGTTCCCCGGGAACTTATAGATCTGGTGAGCGCTTTAGAGGATGCGCTATCCGCCGCCGGGTTTTCATTGGAGCAGCGAGCTTATAAGCCCCATGTAACGTTGATGAGGGATGCTTTGTGCCAAACTTTGCCTGAATTGGCGGAGCCCATAGTCTGGCGGGTACGTGAATGGATACTGGTTAAATCGGAACAGACCAGCGGCGGGCCGGTATATACCCCTATCGGCCGCTGGCCTTTGGCATGACTACGCCACGTATCAGAGATAAATACAGCTTTCCAGATGCCTTGTCAGATTCTTTTCGCTGGTTCTGGTGTAATCCTTTTCAAAGGTGTCGCTTACCAGGGTACGCACATGGCCCCCCAAGCTGCTGTTGACGAGTCCCATGAATGGGGCTGATATCACCAGGATCAGACGCTGGTAGCTATTGGTTGTACGCCCTTGCTCCAGTTCCCTGGCTAACTGGAGGGCAAAGTTCTGGGCCTGGTTTTGTTTTGGATCAGTGGCGGGTATGTAGGAGCCACGGCCGTTACCGTGACTTTTGTTGTGTCCAGGGCGGTCGGATACCAGATCCTGCCCCTTTTCCCTGCTGGCGTCATGTTTGAATTCTTTGAGTTTCTGTAGTCCTTTTTTGGGTCCGTAATTTGCGTAGAGATAGGCTGCGCTTGCGTTTGCAACGAGTATCCACGTTATGCTCATGACTCCTCCCTGAGATGGTGGTAAAGTAACATTGCCGTAATAATGGACAATGAATTCTCGACATAAGTTTCCGCCGGAAATGGTGTTGCGTCAACCCATAATAATCCTCCTATTCATTCGATCAGCCTCTTTGAAAATTCTCGCTCTTGATACTTCTACCGAGTACTGTTCGATTGCAGTATTGCTGGATGGCGAAATACTCAGCCGCGAGGTTCTCGCGGAACAGCGGCATTCCGAACTGATTTTACCGATGCTGCGGCAAATGCTGGGCGAAACCGGACTGACGCTGGCACAATTGGATGGCATTGCTTTTGGCGCTGGGCCAGGCTCCTTCACGGGTTTGCGCATCGCTTGCGGAGTGGCGCAGGGGCTGGCTTTTGGCGCAGATCTGCCGGTGACGGGTATATGCACATTGGAAGCATTGGCGGAGGCAGCGGGGGGCAATAACGTGATTGCGGCGCTCGACGCCCGCATGAGCGAGATTTATCATGCTGCTTATACAAAAACGGTCAATGGGTGGCAACCGGTGAGCGAACCAACACTATGCTTGCCACAGCAAGCGCCATTACTGCGGGGACGCGGCTGGATAGGTTGCGGCAGCGGTTTTTCCATGTATGGCGAAGCGTTGCGCATCCGCTACGATGGATGTATCAATCACATCACAGGCGGTCTCCGGCCGCATGCACGCGACATGGCTCAGCTGGCCGAGCCAAGATTTGCGAAGGGGCTGGGTATTGACCCCGCCGATGCCGCGCCACTCTATGTCCGTAACAAGGTGGCTTTGAAGGAAAAGGAACGATGAGCGCCCAATTGCAGGAAATGCCCCAAATCAGGCGAATGTTTATGACAGACCTGGATGCTGTAGTTGCTATCGAGCGGGAGGTCTTCCTCTTTCCCTGGACGCGTGGCAATTTCAGCGATTCGATTGACTCCGGCTATCGTTGCCTGGTGCTGGAGCAGGATGGCTATCTGTTTGGTTACGGTGTAATGATTATTGGACCGGAAGAAGCCCATTTGCTAACACTTAGCGTTGCCGCGGGATCGCAACGCAAGGGCTGGGGCGAGAGATTGCTGCAGCATTTTATTTGCATCGCCAGGGAGCAGC
>JBKJYB010000344.1:0-5811 GCA_046716045.1 Nitrosospira sp. | reverse complement strand
GTATCTTGCTATCTTCCATGCCGGGATTCGCGCCGACCGAGGTTCAGATCAGCGGGGTGGTGCATGAATATTCCGCTCTCGATGGTGTGCAGGAGGACGTAGTCGATATCCTGCTTAATCTAAAAGGAATTGTTCTGAAGCTGCATAACCGCACCGAAGCTGTTTTGATTCTTAAAAAGAAAGGTGAGGGGACCGTTACCGCAGGTGATATCGAGGCCGGACACGACGTGGAGATTATTAATCCAGACCATGTTGTCGCGCATCTCACCGCTGGCGGAAAATTGGATATGCAAATCAAAGTGGAGTTGGGGCGCGGTTACGTACCCGGAACAGTCCGGCAACAAGCAAGTGAAGGCCGTGCTATCGGCAGTATTTTACTGGATGCTTCCTTTAGCCCAGTAAGACGCGTAAGTTACGCGGTGGAGAGTGCGCGTGTCGAACAGCGTACTGACCTCGACAAGCTGGTTATGGATATTGAAACAAATGGTGTGGTTGATCCCGAGGAGGCGATTCGTTATGCCGCGAAAGTGCTGGTTGAGCAGCTTTCCGTATTTGCTGATCTCAAAGGCACGCCATTACCGGTGGAGCAGCCTAAGTTGCCGCAGATTGATCCGGTATTGCTGCGTCCAGTGGATGATCTTGAGCTTACCGTACGTTCCGCCAACTGCCTTAAGGCCGAAAACATTTACTATATCGGCGATCTGATTCAACGCACAGAGACTGAACTGCTGAAGACTCCCAATCTTGGAAGAAAGTCTCTCAATGAAATCAAAGAGGTACTGGCCTCACGCGGATTAACGCTGGGAATGAAATTGGAAAGCTGGCCTCCTGCCAATCTTGAGAAAAGCAAAAAGGAAACAAGTCATGCGGCACCATAATGGACTCAGGAAACTAAATCGTACCAGTAGTCATCGCCTGGCAATGCTGCGTAACATGACCAATTCGTTATTGCGGCATGAAGTTATCAAAACTACGCTGCCTAAGGCCAAAGAATTACGTCGCGTCATTGAGCCAATGATAACGCTCGGCAAAAAACCGTCGCTGGCTAACCGGCGCTTGGCATTTAACCGTCTGCGTGACCGCGATATGGTCGGTAAATTATTTGCTGAACTGGGTCCCCGTTATCACGCACGAAACGGCGGATACCTGCGTATTCTTAAATATGGGTTCCGCATTGGGGATAATGCGCCAATGGCGTTGGTTGAATTATTGGATCGTCCGCAGCCGGTGGAGGCACCTGTTGTGGCGAAAACCGATACATAAATGTCTGTACGACACGAAGGCAAAAAGCCGGGTTACCCCGGCTTTTGTACGCATAATGAGCCTATAATCTGTGGCGTGGCAGTCATAAACCCAGATAAGCCTGGTCTGACCGTTGACCGCTCATTTTTTTCTTTTTCTAGTTGAGACCATTCTGATGGATCTAACGAGCTGGACTGACGAAGAAATTATTTCTGTACGTGAAAAGCTTCACGTGTGGCGCCTCCAACGCGAGGCGCCAACTTGGGGAAATAAATTCCTGAATTGGACGGGGTTTCTGGGTGCCTTTGCATTTCTAACCGGGCTGACCGATATGTTTTTTGGTGGTCCGACCGTGGTGAATATCCTCCTGATCGTACTCGGCGCTCTTGCCGGTTTTTCGTGGTACAAGGGTGACAAGCAACATAAAAAAAATATAAGCTTTCTTGATAAACTGAATCAAGAGCTTGTTCGGCGTGGCCATAAATTCTGAGCGTTACTTCAAATTCCATTTGGCGGCGGGTGTCAGATGCGACACAGGTTTCTGGGGTGGAAAATTATCCGTTGACTTATCTTGATCACGGAATGTCGCCAGATAAAGGGATTGATGCAAGTATGCTTGATAACAGAGATGTTGCGCTTTTTACCTCTCTCTGTCAGTTTGTATGGATTCAGGGGGAGCCATTGCCTTTGATATATGAAATAGAAAATGAGATTTATACAAAGCATGGAATCAACTTACCGGTGTTGAAGCATCTGGAGGCCATTGGATTGGTATCTTTAGCGTCAGCTGGGTATGTGAAGAAAAGATTCGGCAAACATACCCGTTTATTTTATTATGGCAAGCCGACGAAAATACAGTTTTTTCAAGCAGCAAACAATCAATTGGATCTCGGCCACGTTCTCCTGACTAATTTGGGGAAAGCTCTAGTCGCTGTTTGCAACATAAAGCGAAATCAGGAGTTCTATGAGTATGTAATCGAGAGATGGTTTCAGCAAGGGATGGTTGTATCATCCATCCTGGCACGTCGCTGAATATGTTTTTGGGTCATTTCTAATATCTGCCGCGGGTATCCGCCTTGTAAATTTCGTGGGTATCGTTAAGTTGACTACTCATTTTTTACTTGTCATTCAGTTTGGTGCCATGATCCGTAGTGACTCTTTGCCCCACTTGATCTTCACTTTTTTGGTAAGTCCACTATAGGGCGGACGGTACTGTTTTTACGAAACATGGTAGGGTTGCTTGCAATGCCCTGGAATAGCACGGCTATGCCGCGTCGTTGAGTATTGCGACGAAGCGGGTCGGCACGCAACCGGCGAAATGGATGCTCGCAAATATGGATTTTGAGCGGTGTCCTTTATTCACATCAGGTACGTATCGATTCCTGTCAGCAATAAATCATATTGAGCTTCCACCAGTTCCTTAATCATCAGCGCTGGCATGCCGCCAACCACGTTATCCTCCAGTGCCAGCCAACCTACCGCATCCGTCGGTCCCAAGCTGATGACGTAACCCAAATCACGATGCAAATATGGCTCAAGTAATTTGAAGGAGCCTGAGTGACGTAAAATATTTCGTGCCGCCAGCTTTCCTTTGCGTACCGCGGATTGTGCTGTCAGGGTATCGGAACCGAAGGATTGATAAACGGAACAATCTCCCGCAGTAAAGATGTTCTGCAGCGGCTTGTGTTCGACCATAACCTGCCCGAAGGTATTAGCGAAAAACAAAGTTTCGGGTTTTTTGCCAAGGAACAGAAGAGACATCGCAGAAGGCAAATTAAATTTCCGGCCGGTTTCATTTTCTTCCAGAAATATGCTACCCGCCTCCTGTCCGTGATAATACGTATTAGGGTAGAAATCAATATCCAGATCAGACATGCGTGCCTGAGCATAGGTGGAAAAACCGGTCGTAAACTGGTTGAGTACGCGATCCACCCCATGGATCAAACGTAGCTTACTTTCAATCTTCCGGCGCCGGAGGAAATGCGCAATTTCAAAAAGAAACTGGATTCCGGTGGCACCCCCGCCTATTACGGAAATGAATTGCTCGCCCTTTTCGCTCGTATTCAGCCGGCTATCTAACAAACTGGAGCCTGGGGTGGTCATGAAGTCATGCAGATCGAAGACATTTTCCACTTTATCCATCTTCACTACCGCGGAACCTGAAGTGATTAAAATATAATCAAATTCCAGGATCTCGTCATTAACGACCAGAAATTTATCGTTTTGCCATTGCCGTAGAGTTTCTTCATCCGGAATCAGTGCGGTACAGACGTGGCGGCAACCAAAGCGGTGCTCGAGAGCGGAAAACGGTATCAAAAAATCTTGCAGCGGGTATCTGAAAGTTTCATGTAGATGGGTGATCTTGAGGTGATGAGATCGGGGGTCGACAATGGTAATGTCAGCATCTGGCATATAGCGCAAGATATTGATTAATGCCGCGATTCCGGCGTAACCACCACCCACAATCACAATCTTGAGTTGCTTGTGCCTGGATATATAAAATGGTAGAAAGGCCACGATTTCCCCTTTGCGGATACTAGGTCAGCTCTGGTATTTCCAGCAATCCGTTTTTAAAACTGAACGCAGCCCCATTTCATAAAATGCAATATGAATAAACCGTGGGTTGTCTCAATGTATAGACAAAATGGCGGTCAGCGCGAGCAGCGTAGCACGAATGTTTTGAGTGAGGCACTGCATTTTGACTCGGGGTGCGAATCTATTGGCAAGGCTGCAATAATTTCAGGGAATCCTCTCTGATCTCCAATTTCTGATTGCCCATTTCCAGAATGACGCGACGCTGCTTTCGGTCAATTCTGCCGGCGGTATCTGACCAAGGAAACGTACTGCCATTATCAGTTGCGATACTGGATCAGCGGTAATAATAGGTGCTGCGTGCGTTTGTTTGCTGAGTTTCTCACCCTGAGCGTTAACTACCACGGGTAGATGCATGTATGCCGGCGTAGGGTACCCCAACAGTTGTTGCAGATGAACCTGGCGAGGTGTGGAGTCCAGCAGGTCCTCGCCGCGTACCACATGGGTGACGCCTTGCTCGGCATCGTCCACCACCACCGCCAATTGATAAGCAAAAATACCGTCGGCCCGGCGCAGTACGAAATCGCCGATATCACGTTCCAGTCGTTGTCGTATCAGGCCTCGTAACGCATCCTTAATTTCAATCAGGTTGTTACCGGTTCGCACTCGTAATGCTTGAGAGCGCTCTGCGCCGGGAAGACTGTCACGGCAAGTGCCGGGATAAATTGGACTGTCTCTACCCATGATGCTGGAATCGGCAATTTCTTTGCGGCTGCAGGCGCAGGGGTAAATCAAGTTCCGTTTTTCGAGTAGGGTGAGTGCAGCCTGATAGGCGTCATTTCGCCGGTTTTGATAAACTACTTCGCCATCCCATTCCATTCCTAATACTTCAAGCGTACTCAGGATCTCCTTTGACGCACCGGGAGTTTCACGTGATGGGTCCAGATTCTCGATCCTGACCAGCCATTCACCGTTGCGGGATTTTGCTTCCAGATAACTACCTACCGCCGCAACAAGAGAACCAAAATGCAACGATCCCGTGGGGGATGGAGCAAAGCGCCCACGATAGGTTGGGAAGGTAAGCAAACTACCAGTCACGGTTATCACAGACAAATATTTGCGAAGTATTTCTTCCGGCGGTACAGGTTTGATATGGACCGGATATGAAAATCGCTTCGCGGTCGATGCCTGGTTCTCTCATTGCTCCAGAATTCCGCATCTCCACCAGTAGGTGATACCGCCTGATTCATCCGGGTAGGCGACACGAAGCAATCTCTTGAATCATCCGTTCCAAATAAACAGCGTTGGAGCACCTCTCAGGACTCTCGTGAATAAACGATCCGGATCTGACTCCAAACAACATTAGTATACTCAAATAGCAACGTGTGCGGCGACGCTGTTTCTGGTGCGAGGGTGAATGAAACCAGGGAACCGGCAAGTTGATGGGGTCAGATAACCCTTCGCAACAGGCGGATGGAATTCCTTAAGGCATGAATAAGCCATGAATATGGAGACTGTAGTCTCCTGGTTCTCCGCTTCACTTCAAAAGCAGACTTTAAACCCAGATAATCCATTAGGCGGCTCTCCGAGCCTACCCGAGTGCTGGCGGTCAGTTTGCGGCCTTTTCGCTGCTTGCCCGGCGCCCATAGACCAGGCTATGGACTTCTCTCAACCCGCAGAACTGTCTCGCAACCTGCCTCGCCATTATCTCGCGTCCTAATAGATGATCTGGGTTTAACGGTTTCTAAGTGACCCTGACTCGGAAGGCCCCAATTACATTTGCTAACCAACAAATAACCTTTTTATAAAGATGGATTTATACTACAATGCTGTCGTCCCAAAACAGGTGAAGGCGGGAGCGAGTTCAACCGCAATCGAAGCAAGTACCGAGCGGGTTGACTGGCGGGAGCTTACCCCCTGTTTGTCCGACAAACTGCTTGACTTGGCGCATCTTCGGGGATAGTCTTCACGGGGTTGTGGGTATGTAATGATTCAGTAATATAGCGGCGGCTTATTTTGACTGCGAGGAAGCGGGCG
>JBKJYB010000343.1:0-2873 GCA_046716045.1 Nitrosospira sp. | reverse complement strand
GAATTACGCCGTGCGCCAAAAATGCTTCGGCCTCGAATGCGGTCAGTACCTTGTCATCACGCGGCGTACCGTCTCCGAGCCAGGCAACATGGGGGGTGTGAGGGAATCTAAAAAAATCTGTCATTTTTTGCTTTTCTCAGCAAATTTTGCTCGCGACCAATCTTCAATAATGGGTTCTAAAATTAGCCCTGCTTCCTTCAACGAATTCTCCCAACCATGCCAATCCGACTCACCGGCAAACGCGATTGCACTTTCACCGTACTTTGCCTGAGCATCAAGTGCAGCGGCCACCATTTTTCGGTCTGCTCGGTCATGAACAATAGTTTGCAGAGGTTCATTCAAAACCCCGCCACCGTTGCTATCGTAAGCAACGCTCACTTGATCAACTGCGCACGTGTTCCACTTGTGCATCACGACTTGCCTGCCATAGTCATTAAATCCAAGTTTTTTTCCGTACTCCAATTGAATCCCGCCCTCGCCGTCAAGAACCAGATGGCTTTCAGACAGTTGAAAATCGGAAAGCCACTGCCAGACTTTCATCCTTAAGCCGGGCTCACTTGGAGTCGCGTCACGCGCAATGGGAGAAGAGGCGTCTACTGCGCTCGCCGCAATCAGCACATTGGTGTCAACCACGTAACGTGCTCTCATGTTTTGCGATCCCGCATTTGTCGCTCGAACATCAGTCGAGCTTGCTCGCTGGTTTCGCCCATCGCATCACCAAAGAACATGGGTGGCCATTCAGATACACGCCCATAGGCATCAAGTATCAGTGGCTTTAATTTGGCATCGGCACCCTCGCGTTCGACAAAGTACAGGCGACAATCATTTGTTGTAACGGTTTCTTTGGCTACCAAAGTTTGCATACGTCTAAAGAGATGCTCTGAATGGGTTTCAACAATGAACTGTATTTGCCTTGCGCGACTGACCTCGACAAATAGTTCCGCCAGCACCGATTGCGCGAGAGGATGAAGATGAATCTCAGGTTCTTCCAGCAGCACGGTTGAACCCGCAGGCGCAAAAAATGCCAGAGTTAGAACCGGCAATACTTGAGAAATACCGATCCCCACATCACGCAAGTTAGCTACCACTCCATCTTTGTGAACTACAACCTCATAACGTGTTGAATGCCCCAATTGCTTTACTTCAATCCGTTCTGCAATGCCCATGCGAGCTAGCCAGCCGGACACTTCCTGAATAATTTTGACGGCATCATCTCCATTCGATCGCAGCAAAGCGCTTGCAAAAATAGCATTGATTACCCCTACTCCATCAATTCCCAATTCTCCGGGCTTGGTTTTATTCCAAACGTAATCGCGCTCCGGTTTTCTGCGTAGCGGCCCCAGGTAGGCAATACTTCCCAATTCTCGGCGAATAGCAAGGCTGATATCCTCCGCCATCGGCCCGTCATTCGAAAGTAACTGAATCGCCTCTGACGGCAATGCTATTGAGCGTTCAGGTGCATATGCTTTGCTCTTACCTCTCGGTTGCGCCTCGTCTCCAACCATTATTGAGTACGCGCCTTTTTCGCGACGAATTGCTCGATAGCAGGATGACCCACTACGCAAATTCAATTCCTCTATTACGGCACCACCCGATGATGTTCTGCTGTAAGTAGCTAAGAATTCGCCTGATGCTATACGGTTTTTTTCAGCTGACGATTCCACATCCGGGCGCTGAAAAAGAAAACCGATTTCAAACTGCCGAGGGGATGCATTACGATTTAACACATCGTCAAAGTGCCCGAAATTGAAGTAGTCATTGGCCTCGTCACCGCCCAGATTAAGGTGAATGCTGCGATCTGGAGAAGCGGCAGTTTGCTTGAGCAACAACAATGCTTGAAGCAGAGATGATTTCCCTGATGAATTAGTGCCGAGCAACATCGTTACTGGAGCCAAAGGAATTTCAATTCTATCTCTTCGCAATTGTCCGGCTTCGTCCACATTCTCGACATCCCGCCATGCCTTGAAATTTTTCAATGAGAGTTTTGTAAACATAGCGACTCCTTAGTTTTCGATTTTCGTGGCAATTTTACAACCACGCTTGAGTTTGTTTGCTGATTGATCGCTACGTTGCGCGCGGATGCGTTCCAACAACTCACTGGCCGGTTCGTCTTTGAGGTCTTGCGGCACAAGTTCGCCGCGAAAGGCTTTGGCGAGCGTGGCTGGGGTGAGCTTTTCGACCTGGGCGCGGGCGGTGGCGTAGCGGGCTTCGAGGCGGTCGGCGCAGGCGAAGAGGGATTCGACGTGGCGGACGATTTCGGTTTGCTCGGTTATGGGCGGTAGCAAGATTGGTAGTTCGCGCAAAATTCCCAAGTTTAAAATATCCATGGTCCCACCGTGGCTCTTAGCCTTAAAAAAATTCTGAGCAAGTGGGCTTTGAAGATACAAGGAGACGAATTCACGATTAAGCGAAGGGTATAGCGACAACTTGACTAAACGCGGGTTGATGATTCCAGCTGCGCAACGGTCACTGAGGATAAGCACGCGCCCAATCGTGCCGACCAAACTGATAAGAATGTCACCAGATGTAACAGCGCAGCTACTTAATTCTTCATACTTTTGCACGTCAATGAAGTAATCACCTAAACTCTCGTCGCCTGCAATTACTTGTTCTTGGCCATAAATCTTGTATCCATTCGCCACATAAATGTTCTTCTTGAGCGCGGAACCAAATGGGCCAGCCTTTAGCGCATTGACTACGGGAGCAGCCATCGCATCGAAACCCGCGACCGCCCAAGTATCAGGTAGGTCTACCTCATCAGGCAAATCGCTCAATGATGGGAAGATCGCCCCCCCGCGAACTCGAATGTTGGCAGCTTGCTGCGCTTCTTGGATTTCTGCCATCAATTCCTGCGCTCTCGTGCAACTCTGATC
>JBKJYB010000342.1:0-4509 GCA_046716045.1 Nitrosospira sp. | reverse complement strand
ATAATTCTTAATGACGCGGCGGTTATTTATGCCGGTATGAATAATAAATCGAGTGGAGATAACTTATGAGTGTGGTGGCTGTAGTGGGATTGGGTTACGTGGGATTACCCCTGGCGGTCGAATTCGGCAAGAAACGGCGGACAATAGGCTACGATCTCTCCGCCAGCAAAGTCGAGAGTTATAAACGTTGCGTAGATCCCACCGGCGAAGTCCCGTTCGATGACCTGAAAGCCGCGAGTCAACTTTTTGTCACCACCGACCCTGCTGAGTTAGCGCAGGCTGACTATATTGTGGTGGCAGTTCCGACACCGGTGGATCTGGCCCATCAGCCAGATTTTGCATCGCTCGCTGGTGCCAGCAAGGCTGTCGGAAAGTACATGAAGCGGGGGGCGATCGTTATCTATGAATCCACGGTTTATCCTGGGGCAACGGAGGAGATTTGCATACCGGTTCTGGAGAAACATTCCGGTATGAAATGGAAAAATGATTTTCACGTCGGCTTTTCGCCGGAACGCATCAACCCGGGTGACAAGCAGCACCGGTTGACCACTATTTTGAAGGTAGTGGCGGGAGATGACGAAGATACACTAGAGAAAATTGCTGTGCTTTATGAAAGCATAATTTCCGCTGGTGTACACCGCGCATCCAGTATCAAGGTTGCGGAAGCCGCGAAGGTGATTGAGAATACGCAACGTGATCTGAATATCGCATTGATGAATGAGTTAGCCATCATCTTCGATAAGCTGGGAATTGACACGCTGGAGGTTCTCCAGGCTGCTGGCACCAAATGGAATTTTCTTCCCTTTCGTCCTGGCCTGGTAGGTGGACATTGTATCGGCGTAGATCCTTATTATCTTACCCATAAGGCGGAGATGGTCGGCTATATACCCCAGGTTATTCTGGCCGGACGCCGTATCAATGACAGCATGGCAAAATTCGTTGCGGAACAAACAATAAAACAAATCATCAAGGCCGACATTAATGTCCGAGGTGCGCGAGTAAATGTTCTTGGATTGTCTTTCAAGGAAAACTGCCCTGACCTGAGAAACTCTAAAGTTGCTGATCTGATTAAGGAGCTTAAGTCTTACGGGATTGAGATTCATGTCCATGATCCTGTCGCAAACCCTGATGAAGCGCGTCATGAATATGGCGTGGAACTGGAGTCATGGGAAGATCTCCCGTGCGCCGATGCGATAATCTTGGCGGTTTCACATCGGGAATTTACAGACAGACCCCTGACTGATTTTCAATCGAAGGTTACCGATAAAGGATGCTTTATCGATGTTAAATCCCAGCTCGATCAAACAGCGCTACGCGCGGCCGGTTTTAACGTCTGGCGACTTTGAAGCCAGACCCGGCAGCTGGCCGCTCACCTTTTATTTTTTTCAGATCGACCCATGATCCACAAAGACTTTTTGCATTACTTGACCCTGACCTCCCGGGTGATTGCGCTCCAGGGCGGTTTGCACGTTTTTCGTACACTCCACTCTATCCAGTCGCCGGGTTTAGTTGAAAAAGCAGGTTAGCCGGATATGACAAGATATCAAAATGTCCTGCAACATCTGGAAAATCATCAATATCGTTGGCTGGTTACAGGCGTTGCCGGCTTTATCGGGTCTAATTTACTGGAAGCCTTGCTCAAGGCGAACCAGAAAGTGGTTGGGCTGGACAATTTCTCGACTGGCTATCGGCATAATCTTGAGCAGATAAAAGAGTTGGCCGGGGAAGAGGCGTGGCTTAATTTCGAATTTATTGAGGGTGATATCCGTCAGCTGGAAGTTTGCAGGAATGCATGCGGAAGCGTGGATTATGTATTGCATGAAGCAGCCCTTGGGTCTGTGCCACGTTCTATTCAAGACCCCATTCGTACAAATGAAAACAATATTTCGGGTTTCCTGAATTTGCTGGTGGCGTCACGTGACGCCTCTGTGAAACGTTTTATTTACGCAGCATCCAGTTCCACCTACGGTGATCATCCCGATTTGCCTAAAATGGAATCGGTAATAGGCCGGCCGCTCTCACCCTATGCTGTGACCAAGTATGTTAACGAACTCTATGCCGAAGTATTCGCTCGTTGCTATGGCACGGAGTCCATAGGGCTGCGCTATTTTAATGTCTTTGGCCCCAGGCAGGACCCGAATGGCGCTTATGCGGCAGTGATTCCTCAGTGGATCGCCGCGCTTATCAGGAATAAGAGTCTATATATCAATGGGGATGGTGAAACCAGCCGGGATTTCTGTTTTATTGAGAACGTAGTTCAAGCCAACCTTCTGGCGGCACTGACCAGGAATCCCGAAGCGGTGAATCAGATTTACAACGTGGCAATTAACGAACGCACCAGTCTTAATCAACTCTATGAAATGATGCGCTCGTTACTTCTGGAGAAATTTCCTCATCTGCAGAGTCATAAGCCGGAGTATGTGGATTTTCGCGAGGGAGATGTGCGGCATTCCCAAGCCGATATCTCCAAAGTAGGCAAGATGCTGGGCTTTGCGCCGACCCATCGAATCGACGAAGGGCTCAAGCAAGCCCTGGATTGGTATATCACCCATCTTGCATCTGGGGAAGAGAAGATCGGCGACTCAAACTAACCCGAATGTTTCATAAATTGACGCGCGTCCTCACTGGTCTTTTATTTCGTATGGAAATTTTGTTCAGTCGGGCATATGAATAACTACGCCGCTCTTTCACAAAATCTCTCTACAAAACAAAATCCTGCGCAATCATCACGCGAATTTATGAAACATTCGGGCTAAACGCATTTTTAAGGTCGCTAAAGTTTTTGCAGAGCAGTTTGCCAGCCTTGTTTCAGATTATTCCTCCCATTTTCCCGCCTCTATCAACTTGTCCTTGAGGCCAGGCAGCGGGAAGCCAAGGTCGTAAGCTTTCTTTGCATAAATTTTTGCCTGTTCGTAATCTTTTTTCTGCACATAGAGCAAGCCGAGATTGTAGTTAATGGTGGGGTTATCCGGTTGAAAATTAACCGCTTCCTTGAGTTGCGCAACGGCTTCATCGGTTTTTCCTTGCTTCAGCAAATAGTTGCTATATATTGCGCGGACCGCACTGTCGTTAGGCTTGAACCGCATAGCGCGATCAAAAAAGCATTCGATAGAATATCTTGAGCCATGCGGTTTTGAAGTCTTGTCTCTGAGGGCGAGTTTCGCCATCGCTGTCAACGCCCGGTGATGATTTGGAAACGTCACAAGTGTATAGCTCAAATCTCCTCCGAGAAACCCCGAACTCCCCCTGATGAGTTTCTCCACGTCTGGCGTGAAGTGATGCTGCTCGACAACGGGCAGTTTCGTACTCTTGTTGCTGGGATCGGTATAATCAAAAGGACCATAGCTGCCCAGGCGATCCAATTCCCCGCAATGAAGGACTGGGGCCGCATGAATATTTGTTGATGCAACCAGGATTATGAATGCGCCGATACGAAACATTAATGTCATATAATCTCCTTTACTATACCCTGGTCCGGTCCGGGCAGTTGGCTACAAGCCATATTATGATGCCTGAACCACTTTCTCAAGGAGGCTGGCCAACTCTATGGTCCTCGCTCTTCGGGAGGTCGCCCGCACCTTCTCCATTGATGCAATCGGTGCCATATTGCCTTGGGCCAATGTCAGAAAACGTAGCAGTTCCCGCATAATATCATCCCTGGAATCGAGGGGAGCTATAGTGTCAACCCCCGCGTTTATCAGCGCCGCGGCAGTATTTCCAGCCGGGTCTGTCAGAGCCAGGATGGGACGGCGAGCACGCAGATACTCATAGAGTTTCGCCGGGATCTGGTTATTGCAATTGGATGCCTGAAGAATCAGCAGGCCGTCCGCAGTCAACATCTCCGATAACGCGTCCCGGTAGGGTATGGGTGGCGCGAGCGAAACAATGTCGCCAATATCATATTGGTCTATTAGCCGGCGAAGGTACTCATCGTGCGCCGTGGCCCGCAGGATTACGTTAAAACTGGTGTGAGAAATCACCTCCTGTCGGGACAGCGTTGCCAAAGCTTCGAAGAATTGCACCGGGTCACGTTCGGATGGATAAATAACCCCGCTATGCACCAGGACGAAGGGCTGGTTTTCTTTGCGCTCCGTTACGACGTTCGCCTCGGCCTCCGTAAAATTTTCTTCATCATACCCATTCTCGATGAGGTGGAATCGGGAACGAGGGATTTGCGGAAATCTTGTTTTGTAGTCGTTTATTGCCCCTGGGGTAGTGAGGACTGCGCGGGTACAATGGGTGATCGTTTTTTCTTCTATCCACTTGTATAGTCGGCGGGTGCGCGGATTGGGTGGATAATCCACATCGGTCATGGGATCCCTGAGATCGGCCACCCAGGGAAGTCCAGTAATGCGACACAAGCTGAGCCCGATCAAATGAGCTGTCGCGATCGGATAGGTTGACCAGATGACATCAGGCCGGTATTTTTGAATCAGATACAAACTCATAGGTATAGCTCCGAGCCACCAGGAAATCCAGCGGTCTGGCAATGCAAGCATACTTGGATAG
>JBKJYB010000341.1:0-3283 GCA_046716045.1 Nitrosospira sp. | reverse complement strand
TGCCAACGCCCGTTTCCACTTTGTCGATAATGCGTATGTCGCCGGGCCAGCCCTGTTTCCGACAGTCGGCTCGCCCAATCCGATGCTCACGGGGGTTGCGCTGGCGCGTCGTCTGGCGGAACAATTCATCGTTGCGCCGTTTCACCCCGATGCGGGATTCACCCTGCTTTTCGACGGCGCAAACACGGGCAAATGGCGCATGTCGACCATCAGGAACCAGCGCAATAATAATCCCGGCGGCCTGCTGCTTGTGGATGGCGCGCTGGAATCAGTGCCCGGCAATGACCTGGGCATGTTCTGGCACACCGATCCAACACCCCAGGATTTCGTGCTTAAACTTGAGTGGCTGCGCTGGCGCGAGGATGACAATTCGGGCGTGTTCATCCGCTTTCCGCACCCGGATAGCAAAAATTACAACAACACCGCTTACGTTGCGATTGATTTCGGGTTCGAGATCCAGATCGACCAGCTCGCACGTCCCGACGGCGCGCCCCTTCGCAAGACCGGCGCGATCTATGGCTTCGCCGCGCCCAATGACCCGGATAACCTCCCGGCGAAACCGGGGGGTGAGTGGAATGAATTCGAGATTCATGCCCAGGGACAACACTACACCGTGCTCCTCAATGGCATAATAATCACCGAGTACGACAATCCCGATCCGGCGCGCGGCCAACCCAGCTCGGGAAGCGTGCCCAGTTTTATCGGCTTGCAAACCCACACCGGGCGGGTAGCTTTCCGCAAAATCCAGATAAAAACACTTTATCGAGGTTCATCTTGGCGGGATACATGCGTGAACTATCGAGGCTGATGCGTACGGCCTGTATCTGTCTTGCCTGCGTGTTGGGCAGCTTCGGGAATGTGGCCTTTTCCGATCCCGAAGCCGCCCCCGGAGCCCCGCAAAAAACGCTGACTATCACCGAGGAGTTTAACGTTCCCATCGCAGAACTCTCAGGACTCGCCATCGCACGCACCATAAAGAACAAAGGCGCGGATGCGGGAGAGAATGGCATCGACCTCTATGCCGTTGGCGACGCCAGCTACGAGATCGCCCGATTTCGCATCGACGGTGCATCAGGCGCGGCCATCATCAATGCGCGGGATGTCGCGGATGTTGTACGCGAGCGTAAAGCGGATGCCTCCCAGTGGGAAGCCATCGCAACGGATGGAAGAGACACGATCTGCATGCTGAGTGAGAACCGCGGCGAAATCGCCTGCCTTGACCATCGCCTGGAGCACCACCGGGGAAGCTTCACGCTCGATGTCTCAAGCATCGGCCATCTCAACGCAGCCTGGAAAGCGAGACCCAACTCGCGTGGCGAAGGCATGATACTCCTGAAAAAAGGCCACGTTCTCGTCCTCAAGGAAAAACAGCCCGCCATGCTTATCGAATTCGGTCCGGAAGGCGACTCTCCGATGGGCTACGGCCCAGCTGCCTTCCTGCAGGATGATGAAGAATTCACCGGGTTGAAAACGGATTTCGAGGAACCGATTGTTTACCGCGCAAACCGAGCGACTTTCCCTGTTCAACGCAGGCTGGTGGCGCTGAAGACATGGGAATTCTCCGAACACCTGCGCGAACTCGCCGCCGATGCAAGCGAGATCGCGCTCGGCCCGGACGGAAGCGTTTATCTGCTCTCGCAGGAAAGCGCCACCCTGATCCGCCTGCAAAAAATCCTGAAACCTGGCGAAGACAAAGTCTCGCTGGATCGCGGCGCTTACTGGAAGCTTCCCGCCGGGCTCGAAAAAGCGGAAGGCCTGGTGATCGACGACGACATGCATCCCTGGATCGGCATCGACATCAAACAGGCCAGCAGGCCAAACCTCTTCCGGCTCTCCCCCATCGACACCTCGCCTGAATAGTACCGTAGGATCAAATTCCCGGTCGAGTACGGGTTTTTGCCGGAGTGACGGCGGGCTATTTCGTTCTCTCCCTATCCAATACCAAGCAATACCAAAACCCGCAGGCCGGGTTGATGCGGCTCAATCGGCAATTCAGCCGAAGTTTAACCAGCAATCCCATTCACTGCTCCCACCGCCGGTCTTCGCCGGATCATGCCGCGCCACCCCATGCAACCCTGTTGATCCAATCCTGGAACATGCCGTAGGGCGCCAATAAGCGAAGCGCATTGCGCCGCATATCTGGAATGCCACACAGTCATGGATGATGAGAGGATGACGCTACCGAACCATCTTCTTTATCTCACACGGTAAGTCTACATGACGTTGTCGTTCTATCATCGCCCTCCCGTTGTGGCGGATTAAGGGTAAAAAAATGCCGCCTGGATACCAGGCAAGACGATAATTCAGGCATGACAATAGTTTGAGGGAATCCGCATACGGCGCAATGCGCTTCGCTTATTGGCGCCCTACGTGTTACCACGTTGGAAGTGAGCCGCCCCGCAATACCTGTAAGATCTTACAGCTATCCGGGGATGTCATTTAATTATCTAATCATGATACTCAACAACAACCATAACAAGGTCCTTCCCATGCGGAATAATAAATCGCAGTCATTATCCATGTCCCGCCGTGAATTCCTGAAAACAACGGCCGCCGCCGCTACTGTCATGGGCGTAGCCACCCTTCCGTTTGGCAAGCTCCATGCGCAAGGCACCGCGAAGCACCGGCGCCTGAATATTTCACATCCGGAAGCGAAACGCACCATTGCCAGTTACAAGAAAGCGATCCGCGCGATGCTTGCCCTGCCACCCACCGATCCACGCAATTGGTATCGCATGGCTCTGACTCACACGATGGATTGCCCGCACGGCAACTGGTGGTTTCTGGTCTGGCATCGTGGCTATATAGGCTGGTTCGAGCAGATTTGCCGGGAACTCAGCGGTGATGCGAGCTTTGCGCTTCCGTATTGGGATTGGACGGAGAATACGGACCCGAAAAATCCGTTCCGGCCAAATGTCCCCGCCGTCATGTTCGAGGATGTGCTGACACCCACCGATCCCGTCTATATCGCCCACTTCAGAGAATTCCAGGCCCGCTACCGGGATGTAATAGCGAAGGCGGATTATTGGAAGCGCATCTACAAACCCAATGGCGAATTTGACGATGGAACACAATATGGCCAACTCCTCGCTCGCGGCATCCGCACGCCCGACGACCTCTGGTTCGACATCATCGATGACCCGAGGGGCACGTTCTTTTTTGATCAGGCTCATGCGCGCGGCCTGACAAAAGCGAAGCCGCAACTCGATGGTAAAACGGCAAAGGCCGTTTCCCTGCAAACACTGCTGGATGCGCTCGCGCCACGTGATTTCCTCACTTTCGC
>JBKJYB010000340.1:0-13932 GCA_046716045.1 Nitrosospira sp. | reverse complement strand
GATCAATAATATCCCCTGTAAGGGTACATAGTCGCTCGCGGACTGATCAAGGGCACTAACACCTCTGTTGTTTTGGCCAGAAATATAATCTATCTGGAAACTCCAACCATAGAATAAGCTCAACTTGATCAAGGCATTCGCTGCAAGGCGTCCACGTATAATAAATTCTTCATCACTTTATAGTGACAATAGCACTCAGGGAACGGCACTCAACTGCATGTCGAAGTTTGCCTCCTTGCCTGTTAATTCCATATAGATAGCCTCCCGCTTGGATGGCACCGGTGTCGCGGGAACAGTGCCGTGGAACAATGTGTGAGACATTGAACCTTTTACGGACAGCCTGATCTGTACGTTATTGCAGATGAGCTTGGCAGACCATTGGAGGGGAGCGGCACGTCGAGAAACACCGGACCAGTACTCGAACCCCGGTCCAACAGGGGGGCTGGATGACGAAGGGGGACCCAAGGCAGGATCGTCCAGGTCGAATTTGCACTCCGAATTAAAAAGCAGGCCTAGTCGGTGTTGGTCTTTAGACCGGATTACAACTTTATCTGAAACGACATCATTGCGAATTTCCAAGCGGCGGGTGGCGGAAGCATCTTTCCAGTAAGCAGGTTGAACCATTTCAATAGAAGGCACCGCCGCATCAAAAGAAACCACTTTCCCGAGCGCCCATCCATCCTGTCCAGCGCCGTTCACTAAAGGCACATTATGAGCCACTCCCCGCCGGAAGTAGTTAAGATGCAGTTGCGAACGGTAAGCGACGGTACCCTGATCAACCGAGACCGGTGTTGAATCCCGATAAAGCTCATAGTTGAGAGCCTCCTGCTGAGCATGTTTATCGGTAAGCTGACCATAATGCACGAACAGCTGCCAATTGTCTGTTTTTAGTACAGCCATGCGTTCAGCCTCAAAATTTTGAGTACTTACTGACGGAAGCTTTTCCGCCAATCTCGGATAATTTTCGGAAGGGTCTACAAGAGAATCCCATGATTTGTAACGCGCAGCTTGCATCAAGCCGGCACTTGTGGGCAATACGCGACGCAAGGATGCATGAAGACCAATATTTAAAGCTGGTGCGCGAGCGTTCCTATCATCACCTGGAGTGGGTCGATTGCCATCGGGAAAGCGAAATTCGACCGGCGCAAGTAGCATATTCTGGGCAATCAACATTTCCCGCTGCAGCATGCTGGCATGGCCCATGAGCGACGCCTGAACGAAAAGTGGTCTAAGCGCGGCCAGAACATAATCGTTATAAGAGAATGAGCCCTCGTACCAAAGAAAATCTGCGGTAACGCCTTGTTTCATCAATGCGCGTACACCATTTGGCCCGTCGATAGCCTCGGTGACAAGCCCCGAATCGTCGAAATTATATCCTACTAGCGCTATCGCAACTGCGAGCCATAGGGTGATATTGTTGAAACCCTGATAGGAGTCGCGGAAATTGGCAGTCATAGGCAGGAACAAACCCATACGCCAACCCGCCAAACGCTCAGGCGATACGGCTTTTTCAATCAGACGAGTCGCCTCGATCAATTGCACACAGCTTGTCGCTTCGTCCAGGCTTTGTCCCATCATCCGCGCCTTACCGTTCCAAGACTGGAGCGACCAGCGACTGTAGTTCCGCGCGTAGAAATCTAATTGCTGGGCTGCCCATTCCGCATAGCGATTCTCCCCCGTGAGGCGATAAATCCTTGCGGCCTCTAAAATTTGATCAAAATTATAGGACCGCGCGTAGGATACCCAAGCCTGCCTAAATTTCCCGGCGCCATCGGCGGGTTCCGGCATGTCAGGCAACCACTTCACCGGAGCTTGGGTTTTCGGATCTACTAATTCATGTTGTGTTCCTGATATCCACTCAGGGCGATCATGAAATCTTGATATCCAGCCATCCAAGGCGTTCTTACGAGAATCTACCCATTTACGCCACTCGCCATCCTGGTCCACCAACCGTTTCGCAGCAGACCAATCTTCTCTCGCCACCCGAATTGGCAAGCCATCCGCCTGCTTTATCTTGAGCTCCGGATACCGAGTGGCGAGCGTTGAAATATCCTGTGCCACTGCAAAGGAGAGCCCTGCGGTCAACAATAAAGCCATTGCAACAATGTTCCGTACTGGGGTCACAATGCGAGAAAAAAGATCTGTATGACGTTCAGTTTTCATAAAAACGGCACCTCATTGCCGCCAGTATCTCTGGTTTGATCAATACTGCAATGCAGATAACCTACTTTGAGCGAACTTCATTTTCTCTCAATTTCCACCGTATGAGTCCTTCCAACCGCCCAACAATCATGAACCAACCTTGCACCACATATCTAGGTGAACGGAGTTTCAACAATAGCAATAAAAATGGCGCGGAACAGCCCCTAATTACCACATAGGGGTCAAGCCGGTGCTTTGCGTAAATTGCACCTGTGCCTCGTGCTCTGTTTCGAATGTTCCGACATGTAGTACGCCAGTCACCATGCTGCTTGGTAGAAAAATAGTGACGAACCCGTGCCTCAGGTGCATAATCAAGTCGCGCACCGGAAGTCAACGCGCGCAATAAAAAATCGGTTTCCTCCCCAGAACCATACCAGCGTCCAATGCCTAGTCGCTCGTCGAAGCCACCTAACGCATTGAAAAGCTCCAGACGAAAGAAAAGGGAAATAGAACTGCCTTCGCCACCCCTAAACCGCCGCCATGCGCTGAGGGAAAGCTGACCTGAAGCCTGTGTCCGACCTAACCCATCCGCTTGTTCCACCCAACGTGCTACCACCCCATCCAACTTCGGCGCCGAATTAAAGCGATTGCGAACGCTTTCAATCACTGTAGGCTCATACCAACAGTCGTCATCAGGGAAGGCTAGTATTTCATAGCGAGCAGCCGAGATGCCGAGATTGCGCGCAACGGAAAGGTTAGGCGGATTAAGTCGCATATGGTGAATGTCAAGCCCTTGGGCAAGGCCAGTCTGGATGAAAACCATAAGACGATCATCTAAATTCTGGTCGACCACGATAAGTTCAAAATTATGGTCACTCTGATTAACGAGGGACTGGATCAGGCGCCCCACCTCTTCTGTCCTACCAACAGTAGCCATAACCAAGGAAAGCCTCATCGCGCGGCCCTCTCAGAACGCATTGCTTTCGCGTCTTCCATTATTCTTAACAAAGCCTGGGCACTCTGCCTCCAGTAAAACGAAAATAACACGAGGATTCATTAAATCACTACTACGGCAGTCACTTTCCCATGATCCAGGACTGAATACCATATTGCGAAAGGACGTTGCCGAAGAGTACATTGAAAACGGATTATCAGTGCTCCGTGTTACCAAACAAATACTCTGCGCTTGAACAGCCGGTTCAGCCTAGCCCGCTCTTCTAACTGGAAAGGTTTGAAGAAATAAGACACCAACAGGTAAAGACCACAAGCAAGCGCGGCTACGATGAGCAAGTCTGACCAACGGTGGATCGGCATCGCAATTTGCTGCGTCAGCATGAATCCCGCTAAAGCGGCGGCTGCCAGCTTTAAGAATCCAATGGTATCGGGCCTGTAGATGGTGGTGTTCGCCATAGCAGCAATAAGGGTAGCGTTGAATATCACTTGGCCCACAATCATTGCAATGACGGGTCCCCAGAGGCCCTGGCCTGACTCGATAAGTCCATAAGCCAGGGGCAGCGCCAACGCGCCAAAAATCCCCGCCCAGGAACAGAGGTGGCTCATATCACTGACTACCGCGACTGTCTCCAGTATCTGGCGCTGGCTGAAGGGAATAAGCACCAGCAATAAACCTGCCAGGTAATCGCCTGACCCGATGAATTTGCCGCCACTCAGCAAGTTCACCAATTCATCTCCGGCAAGCCAGACGAAGATCAATACTGGCATCAGAACGAATAGGCTCAACTTGCCCGCGAGATTGGCGTTGCGCGTCAATTCCGCCATGCCGCCCTCGCCCACATAAGAAGCTATCAACTTGGGCCGAATCAGGCTGAACAGCAGCGTGGCTGGCATATAATTGGAAATCTGCGCATATAGACTACGCAAGAAACCGAACAACGCTGTAGCTTCCAGGCCGGCGTAACGCTGAATCAGAAAGACAAATATCTGTGGGCTATAGACCAGAGTAACCAGATGATTGAAATACATGTGGCGCGCGATACGCCACATTTCCCCCCAATTTTGTGGTTGCCAACCACCCTTACCTGGCAAGTCACGGTGTACCTGCAAATACCGAACCAATCCACGTAACGCTAATGCAGTTCCCAGCATTGATGCCGCCAACTCGACCAGCACCACGTGGGCTAGATGAACTGTACCCTGAACCACCACAATGCTTAAAAGCAATAGCAAGGTCAGATTACGCGCCGTCAAACTGATTTGCGCCATGCCTTGCTGTAGTAGTGGCCCCAGAATATACTCTCGTATATTCCGACCCAAACCTTCCACGAGCAGCACCAGCAGATACAGTCTTGCCACATTCGTATGTTGCGCAAGCTCCAAGGGCACCAGAAACCATGGCACAACCACGAAAAGTAACAACGAACCGATCACGAGAAATAAACTGAGCCGGGCAATGAGCTGCCACACAAACTGCGCAAGTATCTTACCGCTGGCGTACAGGCGAGACTCCGGCAAATAGCGCGCCGCCACCCATGGTAGGCCGAGTGATATAAGGGCTAGCATGAGTTCCATTCCGGCGACTAGGGTTACATAAATCCCGTATTCCTCCACAGACAGCAATCGCACCAGCCAAAGCAGGATGATCAGAGTGAGCAGGGCCGAGGCAATCTTGCCGGTGAGAAAGTGGGCCGCACTACGCGTGAGCGCTACGCTGGAATACGGCGAAACACTCATGAACGGCTTTTATTAGTTGAAAGAGTATGCCTGCGGTACAACCAGGCCAGATGGCCCAGCAGCACGACAAACACGATCTGAAAACTCATAGTTTCCAGCAGAGATTGGCGAAAAAATAGATAAGCAGCAAACACCGCCAAAGCTGCTTGAATCGCTGCGGCATCAGCCCGTAGCATCGGCTCGGTAAGTTCCCGTTGTAATCGGCCGGCGGTTCGCCAGGCCAACGCAAGGATGGCCGCGAACAGGCTGGATCCAAACACGCCCAAGTCCCAAAGTAAGCTTGAAGCCGCCGTCAACCCAATCCCATGCCTGGGGTAGCGCATGGCCACATGCCCCCCTGCGGGAGTATGCGAACTGCCCAGACCGTTTCCGAATACAAAGGAGATTGGATTATGGGCACCTTGATGCTCTGCCCAGAAGGTCAGTACTGTGGTTCGGTTAAGGTAATTGGCACCATAGCCCTTGTTATAAATGTTGTAGCTGAGATAGTCAGCGATCTGGTCATCCATGGTCTTTGTCGATAGGCCAAAGTAGACATAACCTGCCGCTACCGTAAGCAGCATGCCGAGGAGCAGACCCGCCAGTCCATAATGCGGCCGGACGAGCAGTACACGACGGTAAAGCACCAAAAACATGAGTGGTAGCAGTATGATAATCGCTTTGGTCTCGCCCAGAAACAGAGGGGCGACTACCAGTGGTACAAGCAGCATAAGACGCCGGGCAGTTAACGTCTTTTCCATTCGCTGCGCAAGTAAAAATGCCAACACAAGGACAAGAAAAGTAGCCATTTCCCCGCTGGAACCTCCGCCATAGAGCGTCGCCCCAAAGGTTCCCGCGACGACATCAATAGGCACCAGGCCCTGAATAACATGGCGCAGCCCTTCCCGCATGGGGACCAGAACGATAATTTGGTAAACAACGAAAGGGAGCTGAACCAAGGCTACGATTAAAAAGAATGTCCGCCAACGGCGGATGTCCCGCTCATTAAAAGTAAGCCAGCACAGAGCAAACAGAAGGCCCCACATCTGGAAATACCGCTTAAAACCACCGAGGAACTGACCCATGGAGTGCCACTGGATGAACGAGATGAGCACTGTATAAATAAAGAAGCCGAGAGCAACCCAGATGAAGGCGGGCGTATTCTTGCGCATGTCCGGTGATGTGGCGACGGTGAAAAACGCAACCATCATGAGGATAAAACCAAGAATTGAGACTCCCCATGCCGCTTTTGAAACCAGTCCATCATCACTATAAAGTGGAAGAATGCCAGTCACAAGCAAACCTAGTGACAAAATCAGCCAAACGATCCATGACGGCCGAGCCAGCAAAACCGCACCTGCGAAGAATGACACCGCAACACTGATGAGTATCGCGTTAGCTGTAACCGAAACCAAACCAAACAAGATCGCTATCAACACGCCTATCAGCATGATAGCCCACGATTCGTTCCGTCCGGCTGGATTGTTTGTTGAGCTCATCTAATTGATAAAACTGATAGAAAAGATTTTCTTTGCATTGAGCGCCATGAATGCAAGACTTGATGTTTTATGTTCAACAGTCTCGATCAGCCCCGCACCTCTCTTGGCATCGACTGCTGTTAATATGTCCCCCGATAAAATCCTCTACCCAATAGGCCACATATTCATCAGGATCGATGGTGGAACACTTGCACCAACGTGTTCCCAACCTCAACAGCCAGGTCTGTCATGCATATCTGTCGAGATAGTCTCGATAGGCCTCTGCCAACCCGTCTTTGAAGGCGGTTTGGGCCCGCCAGCCCAAAGAATTGAGTCGGGACACATCCATGAGCTTGCGTGGTGTGCCATCCGGCTTGGTAATGTCGAAGACGAGGTCGCTGGTGCAGCCGACTACCTTCCTAATAGTCTCAGCTAGTTCGCGAATTGTCTGGTCTTCCCCAACACCGATGTTGATCAGCGGCGGCATGAACACGCCAGTAGCTGCCTCATCACTACCCAAGAGGGTGTTGAACCGCTCATCCGGAAGGTTGATGAGATGGATGCAGGCGTCAGCCATGTCATCGCTATACAGGAATTCCCTTCGGGGCATCCCGGTTCCCCAAATGGTAACGGTAGCGTTGCCACAGACCTTGGCCTCATGGAACTTGCGAATCAGCGCCGGGATGACGTGACTATTGTTGAGGTCGTAGTTATCACCAGGACCGTAAAGGTTAGTCGGCATTACCGCTAGGTACTTGGTATTGTATTGGCGGTTGTAGCTCCAGCACATCTCAATTCCAGCTATCTTCGCCAACCCGTAGGGTCGATTGGTTGCCTCCAGCGGGCCAGTGAGAAGATATTCTTCCTTCATGGGCTGAGGAGCGAGCCTGGGATAGATGCAACTTGATCCAAGAAACATCAGCCGCTTGACGCCGCTGAGATAGGCTTGGTGTATTACGTTAGTCTGAATAGCCAAATTGTAGTAGATGAATTCGGCTGGGTAGACATTGTTGGCGTGTATCCCACCCACCCTTGCAGCAGCAAGGAAGACGTAGCCGGGTCTTTCCTGGGCGATGAAGGTGGCGACGGCTTGCTGGTCGGAAAGGTCCAGTTCAACGTGGGTGCGAGTCAGGAGGTTAGTATAGCCGTTCGCCTGAAGATTGCGCATGAGAGCGGATCCGACAAGGCCACGGTGGCCGGCAACATATATTTTATCGTTCTTGTTCATCGCACTGCCTATTCATGATAGTCGTAGGCGGCAAAGCCGTACTTCTTGACGAGTTCATCGCGTTCAGCGCTCTTGAGGTCTTCGCGTACCATTTCGCTGACAAGTTCTCTAAAGCTGGTCTTCGATATCCACCCAAGCTTTTCCCTAGCCTTAGTCGGGTCACCGAGCAAGGTATCGACTTCGGTCGGGCGAAAATAACGCGGATCGACGCGGATAATGATGCGTGGTTGGGCGTTTGTATGAACCGGTTTGATGGTCCCAATTTCATCGACGCCCTCGCCATTCCAACTTAAGAGTAGGCCGAGCTCTTCGGCGGCCACATTGACAAAATCACGCACACTATACTGAATGCCGGTAGCGATGACAAAGTCTTCAGCCTGGTCCTGTTGGAGCATCAACCACTGCATCTCGACGTAGTCACGAGCATGGCCCCAGTCGCGTAGCGCATCCAGGTTGCCGAGATAGAGGCAGTCCTGCAGACCAAGCTTGATGCGGGCGAGCGCGCGCGTTATCTTGCGAGTGACGAAGGTTTCGCCGCGAATGGGACTCTCGTGATTGAAGAGGATGCCATTACAGGCATACAAGCCGTAGGCCTCTCGGTAGTTTACCGTAATCCAATAAGCATAGAGTTTAGCCACTGCATAAGGGCTGCGGGGATAGAAGGGCGTGGTTTCCCTCTGAGGCGTTTCCTGTACCAGACCATAGAGTTCGGAGGTGCTAGCTTGGTAGAACCGGGTCTTTTTCTCGAGACCGAGGATACGGATAGCCTCCAGAATACGTAAAGTACCAACGCCATCCGCATTAGCAGTGTACTCGGGGGTAGCAAAACTAACCGCGACATGACTCATAGCAGCGAGATTGTAGATCTCGTCAGGCTGCACCTGCTGAATGATGCGAATAAGATTGGTGGAATCGGTTAGATCCCCGTAGTGCAGGACGAAGTCGCGTTGTGAAACGTGTGGATCCTGGTAAAGATGATCGATGCGGTCCGTATTGAACAGTGATGAGCGACGTTTAATTCCGTGAACGGTATAGCCCTTCTTGAGCAGAAATTCTGCTAAATAGGCTCCATCCTGACCGGTAATACCGGTAATAAGTGCAGTTTTTTTCATGGATTAGTTAAGTCGAAGATTGCCGCTCAGCTTTTGCCGATGCTCAGGTGTTAAAGCGCCTAGCATCTGATCGGCAAATTGGGTCTGCATAGCGTACGCATTGGCAGCATCCGCGTCGATGGAGGAAACTCGAATCAGCATACCGTCAGGAATTTTGCCGTTTAGACCGTAGCTCATTTCGGCAAGCTTCTTCTGGATGCCACTCCGAACTACCCGGTCGCCAATCGTTGTCCAGTAGGTAACAGGTTCATTACGCGGACCCAGATTGGTCAGAATGCGGGTTACCGGAATTGAGGCACTTGCGGTCGTCAGGGTGCCAGCCTGTTTGTCTCGGAGCGAAAAACCCTGGGCCGGATAGCACACTTCAGGGTAGTGTGTTTGCATGGCATCTCGCTGATCGTCTCCATAAGCTATTGCAAGCATGATCCGGTAGCCATGGCTGTTAACGTAGGTGCGGCTAACCGTCTGAGTGTAGATCTTGTCGATCATTTCCTGCTGTTGTGGATCGACAATTTGCGCCGAATGCTGCTGCTCTTCGCGCCATTCGCCAAAAGTACGCGGGATTATTACTTCAAGATCAATAGCTGGTTCTTGTTCGGCAATCTTGTAAGTTGGACGCAGAGCCAGCGCAAGACCGGAGGCGGCGAGCATGAGCATCAGGAGAATAAAATTTCTGATCCAGATATTCATCATTTAGGCTACACCATGGGTGCTACTATGGCTATGCCGTAGCTTTACGCCCAGATGCAACAGCGAATCCACCCCGATGATCAGCAGTAGCGCGCTGAGAAACAGCACTATACCTGCAAACCCATGTAGAAAGCCTTGCCCGGCCTCATCGCCAAAGTGGTACGTGATCAGTGTCAGCACCATTACACGGATGACATTGGCGGTAAAGGAGATTGGCACGATCAAAACCGCAAGGGTGATGTTGCGAAAGAGCGAGTCGTGCCGGATGATATTAAGGTAAAGCAGCCCTAGCGCTTCAAGCGTAAATAGTGTATGGAGGCCGGCGCAGGCATCTGCCACCAACAGTTTGTATTGCCCAATCTGAAGAATGACGCCGGTACGGGCAATAGGGTAACCCGCCCAGAAAAGAATCTGCTCGGCAACGTAGGAGACAACCATTTTCATCGGCATAGTCAGAGCATCTACCACTCCGCCAGGTAGCGGAATCATGAAAAGCATGAAGAAGAGTGGGAACCACTGTGCTTTAAGCGCGGCGCTACCGCGCATGAGTAGAACGATTGCTGCGAGTAGCCAGATTACCGACCCAATCTCGAAAATAAGAATGTCTTGCGAGCGGCCCAGAATGTAGAGAATCAGTCCAAAAACGAAAACGGGCCAACCGGCGGCGGCGGTAGGCTGACCTTCGCCCACCCGCCACATATCCGGCCACTTGCGGTAGATAAGCCAACAGGCGATAGCGAGTACAATGGGGCCATGCGCTTGCTGGTCGGTACTCCAGATGCCGCGAAACAAGTCGATCAAGCTGGGCAAATAAAGTACGATTAAGCCTGTAATAATAGGCAGCCAGATGAGTAACCGGTTGCGCCAGCCGGGTTGATCTGTTTGTCTGGCAATTATCATTGGAGAATTAATACTCATTTTGTTTTTGCAACGGCCGATATCTCGTTACCTCCGCGTCGCGGCTCTGCTGCTGATGCTGGGTATTATCTTCAGCTTGTTTGTGCTGGGGCCACAGCCTTTTGCTGTAAATCTGGTGCCCTCGCCATGGGATAAACTGCTTCACGGAGGAATCTTTGCCTTGCTGGCTTGGGGAACGGGCCTGGCGAGTGGGCTGCATGGGTGGCCCCGGCTGGCGATTGCGATTTCCGGTGCACTGTTGGTCGGTATGCTTGATGAGTGGCATCAGATATACCTGCCCGGCCGTAACGCGGGGTGGGATGATCTGGCCGCGGATGTGATAGGCGGTATCATTGGTACGGCATTGCTGACGATAAGACGCGTAAGGTATAGCTGGCTCAACGATGGCAGTTGAGCAATGCTCTTCCCGTTTTTCTTTTTCGGGGGAGGACGGGAAGACGCTGGCGGAAGAGTTGCCCGTAAGAACATGGCTTCTCCCCATAAACAACGTTCGAGCAGTTGCCGGATGGCTCTTACGGGTCAGGCTGTTTCCTCTGTTGCCTAAGACTTGCTTCTCCTTCATTATGCTTTACTCAAAAGTCGTTCAGTACAGAGCCCACCAGCATGGCGCCAGTTTGCTGGAGACTATGGGTTAGTTCGATCATTTCTGGCACTGAACTATGATTCTTACGGGCAAGTACGAGAGCGGCAGCGGCGCCGACGGCGATCACTTGGGCTTCGGCATATTTATTGGCGGCCGGGGTATCAATGATGACGATATCGAAATCGTGGATTAACGATCGCAACAGCTCGGCAAAACCAGCGCGGCCAAGCAACTCTTGCGGATTGGGCGGCACGGCGCCAGCTGGCAGGACATGAAGGCTGGGTAGCGAAGACACGCGAGCAATCGCCTCGGTACCGATGCGGCCAGCAAGCATGCCGGAAAGACCGGCATTATTGCCGAGTTTGAATAGTTCATGCTGGCTTGGTTTACGAAGGTCGGCATCAATGAGCAGTGTCCGCTCACCAAGCTGCGAAAACACGATAGCCAAGTTAGCAGCAATGAAGCTTCGTCCCTCTCCGATGCCAGGACTCATGATGGCCAGCGCGTTGCGACGCGTCTCGGCATTGAACCAGCGCAACATAAGTTGGCCACGCAAAGTGCGCAGTTTCTCAACCACCGTACTGAAGGGTTCGTAAGCGGCTACTAGCTGATGGTTCAGGCTGGTATCGTTCGCGGGAAGATAGAAATTGTCAAACTGGCGCGAGAGGGCGAAACGTATGTCATCGTCAGTAAGCAGACCTAACTCTATGGCAGTATCGCCAAAGCGTTTGCCCTGATCTATTTGCGCCCGCGAAATACGCTCTGCGTTTTCGGTCGAGAGGCGTCCTGTATCAATGAGGATGGCTCCAATCGAGCTCCCGCTGCCAATGGATTGAGCTTTACCATAAATGGGTGATTCGCCAGAACTCTCGGTCTGAATCCGCTTGATGGTCGGGAAGCTGCTGCTCACGGGTTTCATAGACTAATTCCGGTTGATATTCAGGGAGACTCCATTCCGAGCGCTGGCCCGGAAGATTTGCGGCGGAAAAACCTACGGGAGCTTTTACGCGGAGTGAGTGGCAATGTCGCAGATGGAATGGTCACAAATACAGGTACACCAATGGCTGCGAGGAGATCTTCTGAGGAACGCACGCGACGGTCGTTGAGTTCAAGTATCAGCGCAACGCCTACACCGAGCAACGTACCGAGAAAGACTGAGATCAGCACGTTTAGCAGGATTTTGGGCTGCGAGTGTTCGGTTGGCTCCGAAGCGGGAGTGAGTGGAGCGATATTAGTCTGCATCGCATGGCTTTCAAGCCGGGTTTGAGCAGAACGCTGACTAACGCCCTCAAAGGTACGCTGGGCAGCTTCAACATCGCGCTTGAGCACGCTGATTTGATCGCGCTGCTTGTTGAGTTCAAGCACACGTTGTTTTTGCCTCTCCATCGCTTCAAGTAACTCTTTTTCCTTTTGCTTGCCGACCGCGTAAGACGTGCCGATGCTATTGGAGATTTGACGGACTTCGCTGGCCAGCCTATTTCTTAGCGAGGCAAGTTCGGATTGGGCGCGCATCGTCTGTGGATGATTTTTGCCAAGATTGATGTTGCTTTCCTGAAGCTTGGCCTCAAGCCGGGCGATGTCCGATTTAAGGCTGTTAATCAACGGATTTTGCATCACCTCAGTCAGCGTTTCGGCGTTGCCGGCAGATTTTCGTTTGCTGCTGCTGTCGGAAGTCTGAGCCTGAACGATGGTTAGCTGCGTTGAAAGTTCGTTGAGCTTGGAAACTTCATAATCAAGGCGTTCATCAGTAGCGAGAATGCCGGTCTCTTGCTGATAGGCAGAAAACGCCTGCTGAGCTTTTTCGAGCTTGTCACGCAGGGTCTTGGTCTGATCTTCAAACCAGCCGGCGTATTGTCGGGCGGGTTCAACCTTGAGTTCGAGGTTGATGTCGATGTATGCCCCGACAAAGGCGTTTGCCACAGCAGCAGTAAAGCCGGGGTCAGCGCCGCTATATTGAATGTTGATGACGTTGCTCTCGCGCGAGGGCCTGACGTCAAGCTTTTTCTTCAGCAATTCAGCTAGCCAGACAATGATCTCCCCTTTACCTTCGGTGGCTTCCATCCACTGCTCCTGGATGACTGGACTTTCATTCATGCGTAGCAGCTTGACTACACGCTGGGCTACGCGATCGCTATTAATGATATCTACCTGTGTTGCCATGTAGCCGGGAGCGTGGAGGCCGGGCAGCACCATCCCGGCAATCGGATCAGGTGATTTAACGTCGATTACTATAGCAGTGCTCGCGGTGTATTGTTTGGGCAATAGGAGACTGACTACTAGGGTGGTTATTACAGTAATCGACAATATATAGAGCACCATTTTGCGGCGCGCACGGAGAATAAGCAGGAATTGTTGAAGTGTCATGACGTATTGATCACTATCAAAAAATGCTTTCGCGCACGTAGATAATGTCGTTGGGCTCCACCGCGTCCGTCATTTCCGGTGAAAGTTTCTCGACTTTGCCCTCGGCATTTTTACGATGGAGACGCAAACGCTCTTCGCTACCACGCATAGTCGGACCGCCGCCCTGAGCCAAGGCTTGCATTACTGTCATGCCACGTTCGATGCGATAAGCACCCGGACGCTGGGCTTCACCATATATATAGAAAACCGGGGCTCGATGCACGTAGATTACGTCCCCGCCAGCAAGAAAGATGTCCTCGTCCGGTTTCTCGCCGAGGTAGAGTGCGGGGATATCAATAACTTTACGGAAAGGTTTTCCGTTACGCAAACCTGTGACAATGGCGAAATCATCACCGGCTGTGGTAGCCCCCCCGGCAACAGCGAGCATGTCGCTGACACGGCTCAGAGTTTCGAGCGGGAAACGTCCTGGCCGGTTGACCTGTCCGAGCACGCTCACTTGACTGCCGCGCATTTGTACAAGAACAATATTAACTTGCGGTTGCCGGACGAAACCACCATTCTTGAGCGCAGCGGCAATCTTCTTTTCCGCAGCCGCTATGGCAAGGCCGCCGACTTCAACGGCACCAATCAACGGATAAGTGATGGAACCATTCTCGGACACACGGGTTTCAGTCGTGAGATCAGGATTCTGAAAAACCTGGATACGCAGAACGTCTCCCGGGCCAAGCGGGTAGTCGAGATTATCGC
>JBKJYB010000339.1:0-9653 GCA_046716045.1 Nitrosospira sp. | reverse complement strand
CCATTGTAGTGTGCTTGTGATCATCCCAATTTTTCCAGAAACTCGTTCCACAGAGAAACAATTTTAAAATTCCCAAGGAAAAATGACTGTAACCTCAGCTCGATAATACCTTGATGGACACTCACTGGCAGAACACCCAGGTAGAACAAACATTGATGAGAAGCCATGCCATGCCATGTCATGGTGCACACGCTTTCTTTATTCGGCGGCTCATACCCGCCTTTCCATCGCCGCCGCCTCTATTTCCCTGCCGGATTTCCTGTAGAACTCCGCGACATTATTCAGACTTAGGATCACATTGGGATGGTTGCGGCCAAGGGCTTTCTCCAGGATCGACAGGGAGCGGATGAAGAGCGGCTCGGCCTCCGGGTATCGTCCTTGGGCCTCATGGAGTTTCGCGAGATTATTCAGGCTCAAGGCCACATGGGGATGATCAGGTCCGAGAGATTTCTCCCAGATCGCCAGCGAGCGCCCGAAGAATGGTTTAGCCACCGCGGAATTACCCTGCGCATAATAAAGCTCCCCAAGGTTATTCAGGGTTGTTGCCACATTTGGGTGACCGGGTCCAAGAGCTTCCTCGCTGATTGCCAGCGAACTCTTGAAAAGTGGTTTGGCCAAGGTAAAGTTACCTTCGGCAACATATAATTCCCCAAGATTGTTCAGGCCTTGGGCGACATTCGGATGATCAGGCCCGAAAGCTTTTTCCCAGATCGCCAGCGAGCGAGTGTATAGCGGTTCGGCCTTCGCGTAATTACCCTGCGCGCGATAGAGCCCCGCAAGGTTATTCAGGCTTATGGCCACATCAGGATGTTCTGGTCCAGCGGATTGTTCCCAGATTGCGAGGGAGCGTTGATATAACGGTTCGGCCTGCGAGTAATGGCCCTGGATCTTGTAGAGCAGCGCAAGATTGTTGAGACTCGCGGCCACATCGGTATGGTCAGACCCACGCGCTTTTTCCCAGATCGCCAGCGAACGTTTGTAGAGCAATTCGGCCTGCGCATATCGCCCTTCGGCACGATAGAGTTCCGCCAGATTATTCATCCCCTTGGCCACCGCGCGACTATCGGGCCCAAGCGTTTTTTCCCAAATCGCCAGCGAGCGCTTATAAAGCGGCTCCGCCTGGGCGTACTCACCTTGGCCCTGAAAGATTAAACCGAGATTGTTCAGCGTTTGGGCCACATTGGGATGATCGGTACCCCATTCCTTCCGGGCAATATCAAGTGCCCTTTTGACCAGCACTACTGCCTGATCATACTGACCACCCTGATAGAGTGACCTTGCTTCAGCGTTGAGACTAGCCCACTCCATATTCTGAGCATGGACAGAAGATGCGAGAGTGAACAGAAAAGAAATAATGACGAATGGGATGACGCGCATTTTCATTTTACTGGACTACGAAACTGTAGCAAAGACCGTCGACATGTTTAGCCCGGACAAAGATTCCCGTTGAAAGAATCCATGGCCCGCAGTCAAGCAGGAAGAAACCATTAACTCAGCAGGAATTCGGAATGATCGATAGATTCGTGTTTCGATCTTCCACCATCTATTTGAGATGGCGGAAGTAAAAAAGGCGCACTTACTATTTCTTGCTTACGGAGATTTATGCAACAGAACCCATAAAACCTCGGTTGACAAGGCGCCGCCTGGCGGCAAAACCTATCAGGCCCAATCCGGCCAGCAGCATGGCATAGGTTTCCGGTTCCGGCACAGCAGTCACGAATCCCGGGACATCGGTGAGTATTATTCGTCCGTTGAGGGCCTGAATTTCACGGGAATCACCGTCCGAAAAAAGTGCAGTGAAGTTATTAATTTGAGCCGCGGACATGGTTAGCGGCTGGGCCAGGTCAACCCAAGTCACGCCTTCCGAGAAAGGTGGCGTTGTGAGCGAACCGGAGTAGCGGAAAGATTGCAGATTGTCTGGCAGAAGCGTATTCAGATTGAAATGATCGACGTGAAGTGTGTCCGCACTTGTTTGCGGCAGGTGAGAGAAGATTGGATCAAGTGCGCTATTGAAGGCGCCTTGCTCGATCCACCGGCCGACCACAAGAAGATTGTCGGCGGCATCATTAAATACTAGATGCATTTCCATGGGAGTCGCGATGCCGTTTTTCAAATGCTCCGAAGGTGTATGGAAGTGGAACTGAGCCAGATTCCACTCACCTCCCGATAACATCAAGCTTCCCGCGTCGGTGGCCACATTGGCTCTGATGGTGCTCTCCCTAGTATTGGCAGGTGTGCTGTTATTGATTATATTCAGTGGTGTGTCGGAACTTAACGTGAATTGTAGCGGCGGCAATTTTCCGAAAAACGTATTATCCGAACGAATATCAATAGGGCTCTGCGACTCCATTGCAACCAGATTACCTGCCAGCGTATCCGCCTGCGCGGTAGGCAGTGCGCAGAAGAAAATGGTGGAGATGAGTACAGCCGATTGTGATAACTTGAGAGTAAATGATTTATTCATAGGAGAAGTCCTCGTAAAGTATGACATCCGATAGGAGAAAAACAGGAATGACGTCATGCCGGTAAAATATAACATATGATCTGTGAAAAAAGTATCGCCTAAATGTAAAAAATTCGTTAACACCACTATATATGAGGAAATTTGCTTATTTCGTAACATATCAATATGAAATATTTTATGCTCTCGGTTTGTATTGTTCGGAATCCTTAATGCTGGGAAGCGCTCATTGGAGTTTATTTTAACTGAACCCCGTTATTCAGAGGATGGGTTGCGGCTGGACGAATAACCGATACCATGGACTCGGCGCCTGGCTCGCATGCAGTTGGTATTATAGCGTCGCTGCATTGCGTCAGATTCTTGACTCGGGATTGTGCCAGCATCCGTCTGGTGCGATTAGCGCCTCGGCCGCTTTGGGTCCCCAGCTCCCGCGTTTGTAGGGAAGTGCCCGATGATGCGTTTTGAGGACGGAATCGAGCACCGTCCAGGCGGCCTCTACCGCTTCCTGACGCGTAAAGAGTGCTCCATCGCCGATCATGGCGTCATGCAAAAGCCGCTCGTAAGGTGATTCGCGTCCAAAGTGTTCTTCGACCAGGCAGAGTTCCTGCTGGCTGCCAATAAACTCTTTTCCCATACGCTTGACCCGCGCGGCGATGGCAATGGCGGAAAGGGGAGAAAGCCGGAAACGTAAATAGTTGGCGCCGCAAGTCTCCGGCCCCGAGTCGGCGAAAAGCCGTTGCGGGGGCGGCTTTAACTGCACAATAACCTCAGTAGCCGTCTCCGCGAGAAATTTGCCTGAACGCAAATACCACGGTACGCCTTCCCAGCGCCAGGAGTCAATAAAAAGACGCAAGGCGCAGAACGTCTCTACATCGGAATCTTTTGCTACGTCAGCTTCCTTGCGATAGCTGGCATACTGGCCACGCACCAGGTCGTCCGATTTTACCGGGCGCATGGCCTGAAAGACATTGACTTTCTCGCCCTGAACCGATCCAAAACCTCTGTAAGACGGGGGTTCCATGGCAAGCAGCGCGACAATCTGGAAAAGATGATTCTGAATCACGTCGCGAAGACAGCCTGCGGATTCGTAAAACCCGCCGCGGCCCTCCACGCCAAAATCCTCGGCTAGCGTTATCTGGACGCTGGCTACGTAGTTCCGGTTCCAGATCGGTTCAAGGAACGAATTGGCGAATCGGAAATAGAGAATATTCATGATCGCCTCCTTTCCGAGGAAGTGGTCGATGCGAAAGATCGAGTCCTCCGGGAACACCGAGCGCGCGACGCGGTTGAGCTTTCGTGCCGAGGCGAGGTCGCGTCCGAACGGCTTTTCAACGATAACTCGCGCATGATCAGCCAAATGTGCGGCGCCAAGCCCTTTTATGACAATCGCAAAAAGAGAAGGCGGAATGGCGAGATAATATGCCGGGCGTCGGGCATCGCCCAGTGCCGCCTTGATTGCCTTGAACGTCTCAGGGTTATTGTAATTGCCGCTTACGTACCGAAGCAGGGAAAGAAGATGATTCAGCGCGTTCCGGTCATCAACTTTTCCGGACTTCCTCACAGCCGCGGCTGCCCTGTCGCGGATTTGCGCGAGGCTATATTTCGAGGAGGCCACGCCCACCACGGGCACGTTGAGAGAACCTTGCTTCGCCATTGCATAAAGCGCCGGAAAGATTTTTTTCTGGGCAAGGTCGCCCGTTATCCCGAACAATACCAACGCATCGGATGGCGTCGCGCCGCCGCCCGTCTCTCCCATCTCAGCCCCCTGCCTTTTTTTCGCCATGGCCGCCAAATTGCTTCCTCATTGCGGAGAGCAATCGGTCAGCATAGTCGGCATTACCGCGGGACTCAAAGCGGCTGAAGAGCGCAGCGCTAATCACTGGCACAGGCACACCTTCGTCGACTGCGGCCAGCGTTGTCCAGCGCCCCTCGCCGGAATCCGAGACGCGTCCGGAAAATTCGGTGAGTTCGGCATCCTCAGTCAAAGCCTCCGCCGTCAGATCAAGTAGCCAGGATGCCACAACACTGCCTCGACGCCAGACCTCGGCGATTTCCGGCAAATCCAGCTCATACTGGTAAAATTCGGGGTTACGCATGGGTGTTGTCTCCGCATCCATATCTCGCACCCGCTTGCCGGCATTGGCGCTGTGCAGAATATTCAAACCTTCGGCATAAGCCGCCATGAGTCCATATTCAATTCCGTTATGGACCATCTTGACAAAATGACCGGCTCCGTGCGGCCCGCAGTGCAAGTAGCCCTGCTCCGCTGTGCCATCACGTCCGTGACGGCCAGATGTGCGCGGCGCCGCGCCAACGCCCGGTGCGAGGGCTGCAAAGATCGGGTCAAGATGATGGATGATTTCCTTTTCACCACCGATCATTAAACAATATCCACGCTCACGACCAGCGATGCCACCGCTTGTTCCGACATCGACGTAATGGATTCCGCGTGAGCGCAACTCAGCGCCACGCCTGATATCGTCATGGTAATAAGAATTGCCTCCGTCAATAATAATGTCGCCCGCGTCAACCAGCGACGCGACTTTCGAAAGAATTTCATCAACCGCTGCCGCGGGAACCATCAACCATACTATGCGCGGCGTAGCCAGACGACCGACCAACTCCTCAAGTGAGGACGTTCCGACGGCACCTTGCAACCGCAGTGCCTGGACGGGCTCAGCACGAGGATCGTAAACCACACATTCGTTTCCGGCCTTCATCAGGCGTCCCACCATGTTTATACCCATGCGTCCCAATCCGATCATTCCCAGTTGCATCTTGACCTCCTGTTAAGAATTCAATTTCATTGACGCTACGTGTATGCAAAGACGGAGAGCTTCCCTCGGGAGACTCTGAATACCGACTAAAAGTCTTCCGGCAACTGAGAACTTACTCGGAGGTTCCCTAGTGCGGATACAACGTAGCACCCATGATTGTAATCAGATTGCCGCTGTGTGGGATCTGCCACTCATTGGTTATTTGAGGCAGGTTAGCCGTTCGTCGCCGTGGCAAGCGCGTCAGCGACTATTGTCTGCGCTTCCTCAAGAATGTGATGCAGATGATCGGCACCACTGAAGCTCTCGGCATAAACCTTGTAGATGTCTTCGGTACCTGACGGACGTGCTGCAAACCATCCGTTCTTGGCCATCACCTTAATACCGCCAATAGGTGCACCATTACCCGGTGCGTGGGTGAGAACGGTCTCAATTTTTTCACCCGCCAAGTCTGCGGACCGTATTTGTTGTGGCGAAAGTTTAGCCAGAATCTTTTTTTGTTCTGGAGTGGCCGGTGCGTCAACACGCTCTGAAACAGATTCGCCAAACTCGCGCTCCAGTTCCTGGTATAGCTCACCGGGATCGCGGCCCATGCGCGCGGTGATTTCCGCTGACAGCAATGCCGGCGTGATTCCATCCTTATCCGTTGTCCAAACCGTACCGTCAAGGCGAAGGAAAGATGCACCGGCACTTTCTTCGCCGCAAAAACCGAGGGAACCGTCATGCAGACCATCCACAAACCACTTGAAGCCGACCGGCACCTCATAAAGCCGTCGACCAAGTTTTACGGTTATACGATCGATCATCTGGCTGCTCACCACCGTTTTGCCTACGGCTACGTTACCGTTCCACGCCGGGCGGTGCTGAAAAAGGTAGTGAATGCTAACGGAAAGATAATGATCCGCCGGCAGCAGGCCCGCACTGCGGGTAACGATCCCGTGCCTGTCATGATCGGTATCGCAGGCGAATGCGATGTCGAACCGGTCTTTCAGATCAATCAGCCCGTGCATGGCGTAAGGTGAAGATGGGTCCATGCGAATCCGGCCGTCCCAATCGAGCGTCATGAAACGGAAGGCGGGATCGACAGCTTCATTTACAACGGTCAGATTCAGCCCATAGCGCTCCGCGATCGCACCCCAGTAATGTACGCCGGCACCCCCGAGCGGATCCACTCCCATGCGGATGTTCGCGCCGCGTATCGCATTCATGTCAATTACACGGTCGAGGTCATTTATGTAGGTATTGAGAAAGTCGTACTGATGCGTTGTAGAGGCACGCAACGCCTCCACGAAACGTTGTCTTTTCACTCCCTTGAGCTCATTTTTCAGGAACTCATTAGACATGGACTCGATCAAGGTGGTGATCTCGACACCCGCCGGACCGCCGTGCGGAGGATTGTATTTAAAGCCACCGCTTTCGGGCGGATTGTGAGAAGGCGTGATGACTATACCGTCGGAGAGTCCCTTCGTCCGTCCGCGGTTATAAGTCAATATCGCGTGAGAAACAGCGGGAGTGGGCGTGTACTCGCCATTTGCGGACAACATGACCTCGACCCCATTTGCGGCCAGTACCTCAAGTGCGCTGGCGTATGCCGGTTCGGAAAGGGCGTGCGTGTCGATACCCAGAAATAACGGCCCATCGATATCCTGTTGCTTTCGATACTGACAAATAGATTGTGTGGTGGCAAGCACGTGCCATTCATTAAAACTTGTTTCAAATGCCGAACCGCGATGCCCCGAGGTGCCGAACGCAACTCTTTGCGCCGGCACCGACCAATCGGGGATCTGTGTGTAATATGCGGTAACGAGTTTTGGTACGTTCAGCAGCATTGATGGCGGGGCGGGCTTTCCCGCAAAGGAGCTGACTTTCCTGGTTGTCTTTTGATTTGGGATCATGCTATCTCACTGTGACGGTACCGGAAGCAAAATTGCGTGGGTGAAATTTAACCTGTTCAGGCTCAGCTGCTTGAAGCGTGACGCGCAATTTGTTCCCTGGCCGCGGCGACAACGTGTGCAGACTCGAATCCGGAGTGCTTTGCAACCACCTTTCCCGGTGCGGATAGACCGAAGCCATGCATGCCGAGAATGCGTCCCCCGCTGCCGGTATAGCGTTCCCAACCGAAGACGGATGCTTCTTCAACTGCGACACGCGCCAGAATCCACGGGGGTATTACGCTGTCGCGGTATGCCTGATCCTCATTCTCGAACAGCGCCCACGAGGGCATGCTGATCACGCGGGCCTTGATCCCTTCCAACTTGAGCTGCTCATAAGCAGCGACACAAAGCAAGACTTCGCTTCCGGTGGACAGCAGCAGTACATCGGGTTCCCGGTCCGGCGCGTCAGCGAGCACATATGCGCCACGAGACACGCCTATTGCGGGCGCATACGTGGTGCGATCCAAAGTGGCTACCGCTTGCCGTGTCAGTATCAGGCAAACCGGACGGTCTGTAAATTGCATAATGATCCGCCACGCTTCAACAACTTCATTTGCATCCGCCGGCCGCAATACAATCATGCCGGGCATCGCGCGTAATGAAGCAAGGTGCTCGATGGGCTGGTGTGTGGGACCGTCCTCCCCCAGACTGATCGAATCATGTGTCCAGATATAAATGACGGGAATTTCCATCATCGCACTCAGTCTGATCGCCGCGCGGCAATAGTCTGTAAAAATGAGAAAACTCGCGGCGTAAGGGCGTAATCTGGATAAGGTCATTCCGCTGACAATGGCGCACATCGCATGCTCGCGCAGGCCAAAATGGAAATTGCGCCCACCGTAATTGTTGTGCGGTTTTCCATTCAGGTTGGGCGCCAGAAAATCGCCGTAAAATTCACCCTTCAACTCGGTTTTTGTCGACGGTGCCAGATCCGCCGCACCGCCAAGCAGCCACGGCATTTTTTCGGCGATCGCGTTCAATACCTTGCCGGATGACTCGCGCGTCGCGATACCCGTCGTATCCGCCGGGAACACAGGCAGCGCGCTGTCCCAGTCCGCCGGCAGTTTGCGCTGCCGCATGCAGTCGATCTGTTCGGCCAGATCCGGATACTGATTACGATAGTTTGCAAACAGTTTTCTCCAGGCGGTGTGCGCCGCTGTTCCGCGTGCGCCGGACTGGGCTTGAAAATGTTCCCGGACATCGCCCGGTACATGAAATTGCTTGTCAGGGTCGCAGCCATAAAATTCCTTCGCCAGCCTTGCTTCATCAGTACCCAGCGGCTCGCCGTGTGCTTCTCGCGTGTCCTGCTTGTGCGGCGCCCCATAACCGATGTGGCTCCGTACGATAATTAGCGTGGGGCGATCAGGCGTATCGAGAAAAGTCTCATAAGCATGAGTCAGTAGCGCCAGATCGTTCGCGTCATTGACTCGCACTACATGCCATCCGTAGCTGGCGAATCGGGCGGATACGTCTTCGGTAAAAGTAAGATCGGTCGAACCTTCGATGGTGATGTGGTTATCATCATAGATCCAGCACAGATTGGCCAATTTAAGATGCCCTGCCAGCGATGCCGCTTCGTTGCTGATTCCCTCCATCATGTCGCCGTCACTGCACAGGACGTAAACGTTATGCTCAAACAACTGAAAACCGGGCCGGTTGTAAGTGGCCGCCAGCCATTGGCCGGCGATTGCCATACCGGCGCTAACCGCCACCCCTTGTCCAAGCGGTCCCGTGGTGGTTTCCACACCCGAGGTCCAGCCATATTCGGGATGCCCGGTGCAACGGCTGCCAGCTTGCCGGAAACTCTTGAGATCATCGAGGGTTACAGCCAACCGATCTCCCCCTTCGTAGTGGGGACTTGCCGCTTTGACGCCAGTCAGATAAAGCAGGCTGTAGAGCAACGCCGAGGCGTGGCCGGCCGAGAGAACGAAGCGGTCACGGTTCAACCATTCCGGGTCTTTCGGATCATAGCGCAGAAAGCGCTGCCAAAGGCAATATACGGTTGGAGCCGCGCCCATGGGTGTGCCAGGATGACCGGAACGTGCTTTTTGCACGGCATCAATCGATAGGCTACGAAGCGTATTGATGCAAAGTTGATCAGATCGTGTTTGGTCGGTCATTGAACTGTTCCGTGGAGTAAGCCGCGATGCTTGCAGATACTTGCGGGAGATAAATATTTTGCTTAAAAGCGCTGATCCTCCGTATTGATACGTGTCACATGGAGGCGGCTTCCATCCTGCGATTTTGTGAGCGTATTATCAGCATCACAAGGTTTTCTCCGAAAAATAGGATTTAAAAACTGCACACATCAATGGAAACCGGAAATCGAAAGACATGGGTAAAGCAATCGTGTATGGCCGATGTTCATGACCGTCTTTCTTTAAGTCTACCGTAGCGCCGTATCAGCGCGTTTGTTGAGCTGTCATGCTTCAATGGCAGTTCGCTTGTATCCTCCAGTTCCTGGACAATGCGCTGAGCAAGTGC
>JBKJYB010000338.1:0-4548 GCA_046716045.1 Nitrosospira sp. | reverse complement strand
GCAAGATTTTATGGCGCCGAAGCCGAAGTAATCTTCACCTTGAAGCCTGATGCCACTGAATTAAGACTGTTCACCGACTACGTGCGCGGAAAACTAGATACGGGTGGTAATGTGCCGCGCACCACACCACAAAGGTTCGGGCTGGAACTCGATCATAAGACGGGCCCCTGGACAGCTAACGTGAATGCATTTCATGTACTGCGCCAAAACCGAGTGGCGGAACTTGAAACCAGTACGCCGGGTTACACGTTGGTAAATGTCGACCTGAGTTATCGTATCAAGGAAACCAAATCGAATGGCATTAAAATTTTTCTTCAAGGCAAGAACTTGCTGAATGAAGAGATGCGCGTGCACACTTCTTTTCTGAAGAACTTTGCGCCATTGCCCGGAATAGCCGCAGTAATAGGGTTGAGAGGCGAATTTTAACGTCTTGTGCCGGAAACATTCCTTCAACCACTAAAACATGCGTTTTAGAGCATAAAATCACGCGCCGGCAAGAGCTCAACATACGGCTGTCTGTTAAGCCCCGGTAGAATGTGGCACACTTCGGCATTCCTTATATTCCGGG
Source organism: Nitrosospira sp. (assembly GCA_046716045.1). Lineage (GTDB taxonomy): Bacteria > Pseudomonadota > Gammaproteobacteria > Burkholderiales > Nitrosomonadaceae > Nitrosospira. The sequence continues at coordinate 3,980 of JBKJYB010000338.1, read as the reverse complement.
TAGTTAATCCGTGTCTCCCTACGAACTCTTCATTGGTCTACGTTACACTCGTGCCAAGCGCCGCAATCATTTCATTTCTTTCATCTCTCTAATTTCCCTATTGGGAATTACCCTCGGCATGACAGCGCTTATCACCGTCATGTCGGTGATGAACGGCTTTCAGAAAGAAGTGCGGTCACGTATCTTGGGCGTCGCGTCGCATATACAGATAAGCGGCATTGACGGCAAGCTGACAGACTGGCGCCACGTTGCGGATGAAGCGCTACGGCACCCACGGGTAGAAGGTGCCGCGCCTTATGTCGGTGCGCAAGGCATGGTGTCGTTCGATCAGGTTGTCAGTGGGGTTGCGGTCAGAGGCATTGTACCGGCCATGGAGGATAATGTGGCGGACCTGGCCAGGATGATGATAGATGGCAGACTTGACGATCTGGTACCGGGAAGGTTCGGCATCATTATCGGCTCGGAGCTGGCACGTGCCCTGGGCGTGTTTACGGGAGATAAAATTGTACTGATCTCGCCTCAAGGGCAGGTAACGCCGGCAGGCATATTGCCACGCCTCAAACAGTTCACTATTACCGGCATTTTCCAGGCAGGGCATTTCGAATATGACTCGAGCCTGGTGCTGATTAATTTGTCGGATGCGCAAAAGCTCTATCGTATGGAGGATGGTCAGGTATCGGGTGTGCGGCTGAAGCTGCGTGACCTCTTCGACGCGCCGCAAGTTGCGCGAGAGCTTGCGCCAATGATTTCCACCGACATTCATATCAGCGATTGGAGCCGCCAGCATGCCAATTATTTTCGCGCGATACAGATCGAGAAGCGCATGCTGTCACTAATTCTCGCCCTGATTATCGCCGTTGCGGCGTTCAATATCGTATCGACCCTGGTGATGGCGGTAACCGATAAGCAGCCCGATATCGCCATTCTGCGCACGTTGGGGGCAAGCCCCCGCAGTATCATGAAAATCTTCATCGTGCAGGGTACGCTGATTGGTGTCATCGGTACGATGCTGGGCGTGATCGGCGGCGTGCTGCTGGCATACAATGTGGAGTCGGTGATAGCGTTGATCGAGCGCCTGTTCAGCGTTCAATTCCTCTCACAGGAGGTTTATTACATCAGCGAAATTCCGTCCGACCCGCAAGCCGCCGACATAATCTCTGTGGCGGTGGTATCGTTCGTGCTGACACTGCTGGCAACAATTTATCCAAGTTACCGGGCCTCCAGAGTCAATCCCGCGGAGGCGCTGCGGTATGAATAAAACCATAATTTCCTGCCGTAACCTGCGCAAGAGTTATTTTCAGGGAAAACTGGAGGTTCCAGTGCTCATGGGCATAGACCTGGATATCCTGGCGGGTGAAACGCTTGCGATTGTGGGTGTATCGGGTTCCGGAAAAAGTACGCTGCTGCATGTGCTGGGTGGCTTGGATGCCCCAACCGGCGGCGATATCCGCATCATGGGACAGAATATAGCGACCATCAATGAAGAAGAAAGATGCAAACTGCGTAACAGGTCGCTGGGATTTATTTATCAGTTTCATCATTTATTGCCGGAATTCAGCGCGCTGGAGAACGTCGCCATGCCGCTATTGATTCGGCGCATCAGCAACAGTGAAGCGTATGATCGTGCGGCGGAATTATTGAAGCAGGTAGGTCTGGGCCATCGTCTCACGCACACTCCGGGAGAACTCTCAGGTGGTGAGCGGCAGCGTGCGGCGGTGGCACGCGCGCTGGTGACTCAGCCCGCGTGCGTCCTTGCGGATGAGCCTACCGGAAATCTCGACCGGCACACTGCGGGAGGCGTATTTGAACTGATGCTCGAACTCAACCGCAGCGTGGGTGCAAGTCTCATCATTGTTACCCACGACCCGGAACTGGCCAAAAAGGCCGGACGGATACTACAACTGGTAGACGGCATGTTGGCCGAATAAAAATACTGGTCACTGGGGCTTATCGCGATTTCCTTGCGGCGCCTGCTTGCAGAAGTTCCATACATTAGTGCCGTTGCTTCGCCCGTTTTCGCCATTCATAAATTGTATAGAGCCGCCACGCCACGCGCACCGCGAAATATCCGGTCACGGAAAGCCCCAGCGCCAGCAGCAATATTCCCGCTAGCAACGGCTTGCCGAGTGACATTACCCAGTCCATCAGTGCTGGGACCCATTCACTGATATTCTTATCCATCAGGTGCAACTCGGTTTGGGGCATATTACCTGTGCCGTTACCCGTGACAAACTCGCCAATGGCGTAGGCGGCAATATAGATCGGCACGATCGTGAAAGGGTTGGAATAAAGTGTGGTAGCCATCGCCACGGGGAGATTCACCTTGAAAGCGATCGCAAACAAAGCGGCAAAAAAGAATTGTACCGGATTGCTGCCAGGGATCAGACCGGCGAATAAGCCAACCGCCACGCCACCCGCTACCGACCGGCGATGAAGGTGCCACAAATTGTGATGTTGCAGCCATTCTCCGAACAGCCCGACAAACCGGTTCTGTCGGACGGTTTCGTGAGAGGGCAGATATTTTTTGAAAAATTTTCGCAGCACGAGAAGAGTGTACGGAAATACTGGCGCTACATGCAAACATAATAAGGTATTCGTCAGCCGTAATATCGGAGCCTGCCCGGCTAAGATTTCTTCAATAACTCCTTTCATGTCCATATGGTTCAGTAGACTGCGGAAACACTGATGCGAGTATGTATTCTTGCGTTTGCCCTTGGGGTAGGGTTACTGCAACAGCAGGCCGAACTGCCGGAACTTCCCTGGGCATGGGTGCTATTGCCTGGTGCGGCGCTTTCATTTTTACTCGGGCGTTGTCAGACCATGATTTGGTCAATCACCGGAAAGATTCTGCTTGCTCTGATTTTCTTGGGCGCGGGTTTTTTCTGGGCAGCGGCGTTTGCCCAGTGGCGTCTGGCAGATGCGCTCCCGTATGCATGGGAAGGACGCGATATTCAGTTAGCCGGGGTGGTGGCGGAACTGCCGCAAGCTAATGAAAACGGCTTGCGTTTTGCTTTTGATGTGGAGCAAGTGTTAACGGAAGGCGCGATTGTTCCCAGGCGCATTTCTCTTGCTTGGTATAACGAGCGTCGCAAGTATGCGGAGAATTCAGAGTCTGTACTACCCCGGATCAACGCGGGCGAACGCTGGCGGATCACGGTGCGCCTCAAGCGTCCGCACGGCAGTGTCAATCCACACGGTTTCGATTTCGAGGAATGGGCGCTGGAGCGCAACATTCGAGCGACCGGCTATGTGCGGAAAGCTGACGATAATTTGCGTCTGGACGAGATGGTTAATCAGTCTTCGTATCGGGTTGAGCGTTTGCGCCAGGAGATTCGCGAGCGTTTTATTCAGGCATTGCCGGATCATGCCTATACCGGTGTTCTGATTGCGCTGGCGGTGGGCGATCAGCGCGCGATTCCAGGCGGGCAATGGCAAGTATTTACGCGTACGGGCGTGAACCATCTCATGAGTATCTCGGGTTTGCATGTGACGATGGTTTCAGGCCTGATATTTGCGCTGGTGTATGGGTTATGGCGCAGAAGCCATCGCCTGGCGCTGTGGCTGCCCGCGCGCAAGGCAGCAGTCATTGGGGGGCTGGCGGCGGCTTTCGGTTATGCGCTGCTCGCGGGCTTCGCAGTACCGGCGCAGCGCACGGTTTATATGCTTGCGGCGGTAGCCCTCGCCTTATGGCTGGGGCGTTTCACTTCCGCGACAGCGGTGCTGGCATGGGCATTACTAATCGTGGTGGTGCTTGATCCATGGGCGGTGCTTTCGCCTGGCTTCTGGCTGTCGTTCGGCGCGATGGCGTTCATCATGCTCGTAACGGCCGGACGGATTGGTAAAATGCACTGGTTAACCGGTTGGGCACGCGTGCAGTGGGCGATAACCCTCAGCCTGATACCGCTGCTATTGGCGATGTTTCAACAGGTATCGCTGGTTTCGCCCATTGCCAACGCCATCGCAGTTCCGCTGGTGAGTCT
>JBKJYB010000337.1:0-15724 GCA_046716045.1 Nitrosospira sp. | reverse complement strand
AATTAAAATTATCTCGTTCTTTGCGCCATTTCGACTAAGGCACGCCGAGCCTGTTGCGCGTCGAGTACCATCTCCTCAAAATCGAAACGCAAATTTCCGCCATCGGCGCGCACATCGAAACCGTCGCAGTCGATTCCCAGCATTTCGACATCCAATGCCTCGCATTGGTGGGAATGTTCACAATAGTGGCGCAAAGTATCGCGATGATCCGCATTCATGTGAGAAATGATGTCATCCTCCTGCCCGATCAACGGGTAGGCTGGCACCAGATAGCTGTCCGCCGAGACCCAATGAATTTTGCCGAAACCACCAATGTAGCGCAGTGTCTGCGGCATGATGCGGTAGAAAGCAAAATCACCCAGGGCGAGGCAGCTTTGCGCTTCGGGAAAATAACGCAGATAGCGCACACCAATCTGCCACTTATCCATCGCCGGCTGGGCCTCGCCCACCACGGTGACGCGTCCTTGCGACTGGATATTCAAGTCGTTCTGGTTGTGCGTGATGAGGCTCACCCGGGGGTCATACCGGATATTCTTGGTATGTTCCGCCAATGTGCTGATGAGGATAAACAGACTGCCGTCGTGATCCACGAGATAGGGGGTAATGGACCCGAACGGATGGCCATTGAACTTCTTCGACAAGGTACTTAATGCGCCGTAGCGGTGGGCGCGTAGCATCTGGCGGGCTACGCGCGCGTTACCCATGGAGGCTCCCCTGACGTTTCAAGCTCCGGGCAGAGTTCATTTGTCCACCAAGGTCGCGAACCATAGCGACGAACTGTCCAGGCGTTCCACGAAGCGGTTGCTTGCAGATATAAATTTCAAGGACATCCATGACCGCTATCTCCGGCTTATATGGCAATGTTGTCCATATAAGCCCGCATCAGCCTGTGATAATGACGGTCTTCCATCAGGAAAGAGTCGTGACCATGGCTGGAAGTGATTTCCGCATAGCTCACATTGAGTTCATTATCCAGCAATGCCCTGACGATGGTGCGCGAGCGCTCGGGCGAAAAACGCCAGTCTGTAGTAAATGACAGTACCAGAAATTTTGCCTTGGCGGCGCGGAATGCCGCGCTCAAGTCGTTGTTGTGCTGGTACGCAGGATCGAAATAGTCCAGCGCCTTGGTCATTAGCAAATAGGTGTTGGCATCGAATTGGTCAACGAATTTGTCTCCCTGGTAACGCAGGTATGATTCAATTTCAAACTCCACGTCGAAACCGAATGCAAGCGTTCCGTTACGCAACTCCCGTCCAAATTTCGCGGCCATCGAGTCATCCGATAAATAGGTAATATGCCCTAGCATGCGTGCGAGCCTTAAACCGCGCCGCGGCACTGCGCCATGCGAATAGTAATCCCCCCCGTAGAACTCCTGGTCGGTAATGATGGCCTGGCGCGCTACGTCGTTGAACGCGATGTTTTGCGCAGTCAGTTTGGCGGCGGCGGCAATCACCAGCGCATGCCGCACCCTTTCCGGAAAATCGAGCGTCCATTGCAACGCCTGCATCCCGCCAAGGCTGCCACCCGCCACTGCGGCGAACTGATCGATGCCAAGGTGGTCTGCCAGCCTTACCTGGGTTTGCACCCAGTCTTCTACCGTCACCACCGGAAAATCCGGACCATAGCATTTGCCGGTCTTTGGATTGATGCTGGCAGGTCCGGTAGAACCGTGACAGCCGCCAAGGTTATTCACCCCGATCACAAAAAACTTGCGTGTATCGACGGATTTACCGGGACCGATCATGTTGTTCCACCAGCCCGCACTCTTGGGATCGTCCGCGTAACAGCCCGCCAAATGATGATTGCCGGAAAGCGCGTGACACACCAGCACGGCGTTGGATTTGGCCGCGTTGAGTTCGCCATAGGTTTCATATACCAATTCGTAGTTTTCAAGCACAGCGCCGCTCTTTAAATACAGCGGTGTGTCGAAGCGCACACTTCGCGGCGCGATAATGTCAATCGAATTGGAATCTTGCATCAGAAAGATCGTTCATGAGAAAAAACGTTTACGCTTAACCGCGTGCCAAAACAAATCGCGCTTCGCAAGAATGCCGGAAGAATAACCAGTGACTTTGATTCCCTCGCATCTCCAAGATTCAGGCGCATCGGCGGCTGGCATTCATGCAATCCGTGATCGGTAATTGTAGTCAAATACACCGTTAACAATCCTTGCGCGCATTCCAACTTGGGCGGAACACTTGCCTCCGCTCTCCATCTCAATACTTCGTTGCTCGAAGAAAAATATTCACTTATCCAGGTATCATGCCGCGTCACGTTTCCTTCCGCCCTCGTTTGCCACTCAATTGGAGAATAAGTTGGCAAACAAGTTCACCTGGGATTTACTTTTTGGGAACCCGCATCAATCAGCTATTCAACTTCGCCAATAATGCTTGAATTTTTGCCGGATCATCGGCTTTGAGCATCTTCTGCGTGAGCGGGATGATATCGGACAAACTGCTCCTTAATACTTCTCGCTTCACAGTCAACAGCTGTGCCGGGTGCATGGAAAAAAGCCGTAGCCCGAAACCCAGGAGCAACCGGGTAAATAATGTATCTCCCGCTAGCTCCCCGCAGACCGCCACGGGTATGCCCGTTCGATTGGCGCTGCGAATGATATGCGCAACCAGCCGCAGCACTGCCGGATGCAATGAATCGTAGAGGTGCGCCACTGAATCATCGGCGCGATCTATGGCAAGCATATACTGAATCAAATCGTTGGTACCAATGGACAAAAAATCCAGCTTGCGCATAAAAATATCGAGACACAGCGCCGCAGCGGGAACCTCAATCATGCCACCTACCTGGATTTTCTCATCGAATAGAATCTTTTCCTGGCGCAAACTTTGTTTGGCGTTTTCAATCAAGTGCAACGTCTGCGTAATTTCGGCAATACTGGAGAGCATCGGTATCAGAATACGTATCTGGCCATAACGCGAGGCGCGTAATATCGCACGCAACTGCGTATTGAACATTTGTGGTTCGGCCAGACACAGGCGGATGGCGCGCAATCCCAGTGCCGGGTTGGCCGCCACGCGCTTGGCGCTATCAAGATTTTTGTCGGCGCCCAGATCGAATGTGCGAATCGTCACCGGCAGGCCTCGCATTTTTCGCGCCACCGTACGATAAGCTTCGAATTGTTCTTCCTCGTCGGGCAGACTGTCGCGATTAAGAAACAAAAATTCGCTACGAAACAGGCCGATGCCCGTGGCACCGCTCTCTTTGACCTGTTCGATATCCTGAGGTAATTCGATATTGGCGTGCAACTCTACTGTGGTGCCATCGAGCGTCGTGGCAGCAGTTGTTTTGATGCGCTTCAGCTTCTGCTTTTCCAGCTCAAATTGGCTCTGGCGCAACCGGTATTCCGATAGCACATGCTTGTCAGGATCAATGATTACAACGCCCTGATTGCCGTCCACAATCAGAATGTCATTATCGCGGATCAGGCGGCGAGCTTGATGCAGCGCCACGATAGAAGGAATGTTGAGACTGCGCGCGATGATAGCGGTGTGGGAAGTCAAGCCGCCCAAATCAGTAAGAAACGCGACAAATCGGTGCTGCTTATATTGAATGACATCGGCGGGACTTAAATCATGGGCAACCAGAATGCTGTCGCCATCACGCTTTAGTGAGGTGGGCACATAACCTGGATGCCCCAGCAAGACTTTCAGCACGCGTTCCACTACCTGAATCACATCGGTTTTGCGCTCGCGCAGATAAGGATCTTCAATCTCCTCAAACTGCGCCATCAATACGCCCATCTGTTGAGTAATCGCCCATTCGGCATTGCACTGGTTCTGGGCAATGTAAGTTTTGGCTGAGGTGGAAAGTGTGGGATCGTCCAGAATCATCCGGTGCAAATCAAGAAATGCGCCATATTCCGCAGCCGCGGGACCATCGACAACAGAAGCATGTAGTGCCTGGAGCTCCTCACGAACCGCTGTGAAGGCGGTGTCGAGTCGAGATATCTCATTGTCGACCTGATCCTGCGGCACGATGTGGTGCGCCACCTCCAGGGCGGCATGGGAAGCAAGATAGGCGTGGCCTATGGCAATGCCGCCAGAAACACCCACACCATGCAATGCGAAGCTCATTCACTCTCCCCGAAATAATCCTCGATCAGATTTACCAGCGCCTGCATGGCTTCGGCTTCATCCGCACCGGTCGTTTCGATACCCAATATGACTCCTTTGCTTGCGGCCAGCATCATCACACCCATGATACTTTTTGCATTCACTTTACGGTCGTTTCGCGATAACCATACCTCGCTCTTAAATTTACTGGCCAACTGGGTCAACCTCGCGGAAGCACGCGCATGCAGCCCCAGTTTGTTTACGATTTCGATCTCTCTATATTGCATTGTGCGGCCTCGAATCGATGCGCATGACACCTGCTCTGCCGCCAGTCAACGCCTTCTCTCCAACCACTGCGAGTGATTCGTTACGATAAGTAAGCGCTCGCACCAGCATTGGCAGATTGACTCCGGCAAGGCATTCCACTCTGCCGGGGCTGACCAGCCGGCTGGCGATATTGCATGGTGTTGCCCCACAAATATCACTCAGTACCAATACCCCGCTTCCACGGTCGAGTTGCCTGACCAATTCCAATGCTTGAGGAATAACAGCGTCGGGGTCATCCTTATTGGTAATACTTAGATGTGTCAAATGCGGCGATCTCTCTCCCATGACATGGTTGGCGCAATGGATAAGGCTGCCGCCCAGAGTGCCATGAGAAATAATTAGAATTCCGATCATGTTCGGTCCTGCCACTTGATATCAGGGGACAAATACATTAGTTAATCATCTTTTCAAGCGCATCCATCATCATTCCAGCGGCGTTGAAACCCGTCTGATCAGCAATCTCCCGCATGCAGGTTGGGCTCGTAACGTTAATTTCGGTGAGATAGTTCCCGATCACGTCCAGCCCCACCAACATCAAACCTTTATCATATAACTCGGGACCCAGCGCCTCAGCGATTTCGCGGTCACGCCGGGTGAGCGGCTGCGCCACACCTGTGCCGCCCGCGTTAAGATTGCCGCGTGATTCGCCCGGCCTGGGAATGCGTGCAAGCGCGTAAGGCACGGGCTCTCCGGCTATCAGCAGAATACGTTTATCACCTTGGGTAATTTCGGGAATGTAGCGCTGCGCCATGATCGTACGCGTGCCATAATGCGTGAGCGTTTCCAGAATCACGCTGATATTGTGATCAGCGCTATGAATGCGAAACACGCTGGCCCCACCCATGCCGTCAAGCGGTTTCAGCACGATGTCGCCGTGTTCAGCAAGGAAATCGCGAATCAAATATTCCTGTCTTGTCACCAAAGTCGGGGCAGTAAATTGCGGAAACTTCGCTATGGCGAGCTTCTCGTTATGATCCCGCACCCCTCGCGGGCTATTAACGACACGAGCACCCCGCCTCTCCGCCAGTTCCAGCAAGTAGGTACTGTAAACATACTCCATATCGAATGGAGGGTCCTTGCGCATCAGCACGGCGTCAAATTCTTGCAGTGGCGTTTCGTCCGGCTCCTCTGTCCGATACCAATCATGTCCGTCTGCCCGGCCTGTTAGTTCCAGTGCGCGCGCAAATCCAACCGTCTCGCCGCCCCTCCATACTAAATCCCCCTGCTGCATGCTAAACAGCTGATGACCGCGAGAGGCTGCTTCACGCATCATGGCAAAGCTCGAGTCTTTATAAGGTCTGATGGAATCCAGTTGGTCGAGAACGAAGGCGAGTTTCATTTATTATTGCTGATCACAACTTAAATATCTGCGGTCGATGAGTTATTTTTGTACGGCGCTAGCAGCCTGTCGGACTTAAAGAATCGAAGCGAAAAAGTGACTGGGCGAGGACAGATTTTGACGACTAATAGTTGTTCTATTGGACCAAAAAGCGTCGAAATATGGCCCGGTCAGACGTTTTTGCAGCTGATTTCCTTTAAGTCCGACAGGTTGCTAGGCGGACACGGGCTCGTTATGCGCGTGTTACTTTCCGGAATCAACAGCATATTGCATCTTTCCCGATCAAGAATCGGGCTCGCCCAGAACAACGGCAAGATAGAGCTCAGCCTAGAATAAAGATGATGTTTACTGGAAATTTACATTGTAGCATCACGTGTTGGCGGAACCCGTGAATATTGGAAATCGTGTATGGGTTCAGAGATTAGCGTAGTTCGCCCATCGTATACAGCTCCGTTTGGAAATCAGTTTTGTATTTTTGTGGAAGTTCGGCCTCCGCTGCCCTGGCCTGGTCACGGCTGGGATAAATTCCGTACGAAACCCTGAATTTGGCTTGGCCGTCGTTGGTTACCGGATGTATATAAAGATTGGATAAATTGACGAGACTCTGAGCACGAATCAGAAACCTCTCCATTCGGTCGGGCTGAACACTCTCAGTTGCAAACAGCTGAATGCTATAGTAACTTTTATCCGCAGTCGCCATAATTTGCTTGGTTGCCTCAATTCGCTGCTCTAACAGCTTATGACCCGCCAACTTGACTCCGCCAAAATTCAGCTTGGCGGTTGCGTGTTGTTCGGTTGTGGTGGCTAACCCGCCTTGGGTGGACGCGATTGTTCCCGCCACCGTCGCGAGTGGCCTTGGCGGTGCAGATGGTCCTGGCGATGGGGAAGGCTCGGAGAGCACGAGCGGAGCGGTGGGTGTGGGAGATCCGGATACAGATGCTGAAGCCGCGGGAGGAGCACTGGGAGCAGTTAGTGCAACCGCCGGAGGAGATGATACGGGGGGAGCCGAGAGCGGAACTGATGTTGTCGCGTCAACGGGCGAAGCAACAGTGGAAGTACCGCTCGTTGGTGTAGAGTGCAGGGCTTGCCAGCCCAGCACGCCCAACACTACTACGGCAAGCATGGCGCTCGCACCCACTATGCGAGGATTCGGCGAATGGCGGCGCTTGATCCCGGAATCGTAAATTGCCGTTCTGACATGATGGGCTTCTATGCCACGAGTATGGGCGGCAAACGCCACCAGCAAAGATTTATCAGCAAGGAGGTTTATCCGACGAATGAGTCCGCCAGAAGCCATTGCGATCAATCTTACCGCTTCAGAAGTAAAGATGTCCGGACCGCGATAACCAGCGGCGCGCATGCGGAACATGAGATAGTCGTTCACCGCTTTATCGTTGAATGGTTGCATTATTAAATGATGCGTGATGCGATTCTTCAACTGACGCATTGGGGGCAAAGCGAGCGTATGCTCCAGTTCGGGCTGACCAAACAGAACAATTTGCAACAGCTTGTGGTGAGATGATTCAAGTTCGTAGAACAATCGCAACGCTTCCAGTGTCTCCGCCGGCATGGTGTGGGCTTCATCCACCAGCAACACCACTTGTTTGCCGTCAGCATATTTCTCGATCAGCGCGTTTTGCAGATCACATATCGCAACAATGGTACGTGCTTCGACCATTGCGCTTTCGGCCAGCTCGAACTTTAACTCACTGGCGATTGAATGAAAAAGCTCATCTCTCGACAAATTCTGTTTGCCCAGATAAACAGTTTTCATCCTGGCGGGTAACCGTGTCATCAGTACCTGGCATAAAGCAGTTTTTCCACTGCCCGCTTCTCCAGTGAGCTTGATGATGCCCTCGACCCCTTCGCCATGTGTAAGCATATAAATGAGCGCGTCCAGAGTCGCGCCTCTACCGGCCCCCTCATAAAAAAAATCAGTGATTGATGTATGGGCAAATGGCTGTTCAAAAAGCCCAAAGTGGCCAAGATACATTATGCTAAATCCGGCAGTTGTAGCGAACTCACCGTAAAGGTGAAGGCCAAATGGCCCAAATAGTATTTGTGTATCATAGCGCCCAGCTGAAAAATGAGCGGTCAACCGCAGGATTTAGGATTGTCGCCTCATGCGTTCAGAAATCCCCCGGTACGTTCGCAACCAGGGCCAATAATCGAGGCTGCATTGGCATGCAAAATGCGCAGTATAGTCCCGGCTTAAGCCACTCTTTTCTCTGTCGTGACGGTTGCATCGCTGCATATTCGGGATGAAAACAGAACGTCTTTCTCTGAGTGGCATAAGAATTCGGATCCGGGTTCCGCTGATCTGAAATAAGATATCACTATAAATGTAAAATTTCCTGATTCCAATCGCGGAAAAAAGTACTTTTAGCACGCTATTTACCTTGTCTTGATCCCCGTTGCTGGAGTATAGTTCGAGTCTGCTATTTAATATCCAAGCGGAAGAGCGCGCCGGTTTCATCGTCGCCGCCGAAGGCGCAACCCCCCGGAATCGCTCAGGCGCAGATCAGATCGTTCTTGATCTTTAAGAACCGCTTGCGACAAGCAATCTGGAGAGCGTCGGCATTGCATGCCGGCCACCGAAGGGGCACACGGGACAGGCATTCCGTAATCTCTCAGGTAAAAAGGACAGAGGGGTGAGGTCAGATGATGTGACTTCGCCTTTTTTTATTTTTGGGACATCCATCCGTGAAAACAACCTCTCTTAATCAAACTCACCGCGAGATGAAGGCCAAGATGGTCGATTTCGGTGGTTGGGACATGCCCTTGCATTACGGTTCCCAGCTTGATGAACATCACAAGGTACGTGCCGATGCCGGCATGTTCGACGTATCTCATATGTTGGCGGTGGATATCAAGGGTGAGCCTGCACGTAGTTTTTTGCGACGGCTGGTCGCCAACAATGTGGATAAGCTGACGCAGCCCGGGAAAGCACTTTATACCTGCATGCTCAATCCTCAAGGGGGAGTAATAGATGATCTGATCATTTATTTTTTGACGGAATCACATTTTCGCATGGTGGTAAATGCGGGTACCGCTGACAAGGACCTGGCATGGATGCTGGCACAACGTGATGAGACCGCACCCGGACTGGAAATTATCCCCCGCCGTGATCTGGCCATGATTGCGGTGCAAGGACCTAACGCACGCGCCAAGGTTTGGCAGGTTATTGCCGGGTCTCAGGCGGAGACAGAAAGTCTGAAACTGTTCCAGGCGATAACGTACGATAAATATTTTATTGCTCGTACCGGCTACACTGGAGAGGACGGCTTTGAAATCATGCTTCCCTCGAAGGATGCCGCGGATTTCTGGCATGCGCTCCATGCCGCAGGCGTGGCGCCAGCGGGGCTCGGTGCGCGTGACACGTTACGACTCGAGGCTGGAATGAATCTTTACGGTCAGGATATGGATGAGAGGGCCAGCCCGTTGGAATCTGGATTGGCCTGGACGGTTGATCTAAAAAGTGACCGTGACTTTATCGGTAAGTCAGCACTGCTGGAAAAACCCATTAAACAACAATTGATTGGCTTGATTTTACTGGAGCGGGGCGTTCTACGCAGCCACCAGAAGGTTGCTACGCAACACGCCGATAACGAAGGCGGCGGCGAGATCACCAGTGGCGGATTTTCTCCGACGCTTAATCAGTCTATCGCACTGGCGCGCTTGCCGTTAAAGGTATCCGCAGGAGATGAAGTGCAAGTATTGGTGCGGGACAAGATGCTGCGAGCGAAAGTGGTGAAACATCCTTTCGTGCGAAACGGCAAGAGCTTGATTTGATTCGGACAGCAGAGCAATATCATTTAATTCTGGAGCAAAAACATGATTATCCCAAACAATCTGAAATACACTAAATCCCACGAATGGATCAGGCTTGAAGACGACGGGACGGTGACAATCGGTATTACCCAGCATGCTCAAGAGTTACTGGGCGACATGGTGTTCGTAGAGACTCCGGATGCCGGACGCAAACTCAAGCAGGGAGAAGAATGCGCCGTAGTGGAGTCGGTCAAGGCGGCGGCTGACGTGTATGCGCCTATCGCGGGAGAAGTCACCGCAGTCAACCCCGACCTTGAGTCAGCTCCGGAAAAAATCAATCAGGATGCCTATGCGGCATGGCTTTTTAAGCTAAAGCCAGTGAATGCCACGGACTTGAACAATCTGCTCGATGCCGCGGGCTATCAGAAATTACTTGAGAGCGAGGAAGATTAATAAAGCCACAAACCTGCGAAAATTAAGCTTGGGATAATATTTTCCGGTCTTGCCGTTCATTTCTCACCTTTTACCTTTCACACCAATGATTCGCGGAACAAACCATGCCGTTCATTCCCCATACTGAAGAAGATATACAAGCGATGCTTGCAAGCATCGGTGCAAAAACCATTGATGATCTGTTCGATGAGATCCCCCCTGCCCTGAAGGGTGGCAGCCTGAAACGAGTGCCTCCCGGTTTGAGCGAAATGGAAATTTCGCGATTGATGCTGGAGCGGGCCGAAGCGGATGGGCGCTATCTCAGTTTCATCGGCGCGGGTGCCTATGAGCACCATATTCCGGCGGCAGTATGGCAGATAACCACTCGCGGCGAGTTTTATTCCTCGTACACCCCCTATCAGGCGGAAGCGAGTCAAGGCACGCTGCAACTGCTCTACGAATATCAGACCATGATGGCGTCGCTGACCGGAATGGATGTCTCCAATGCGAGCATGTACGATGGCGCTTCCGCGCTGGCTGAAGCAGCGTTGATGGCGGTGCGCTCGCATAAATCCTCACGCCGTATCCTGATGCCTGCAGCTGTGCATCCCGTTTACCGTAGCGTGGTACGCGCGATCGTCAAAAACCAGGGTATTGACGTGGTTGAAGTCCCCTATTGCAAGGAGTCTGGCCAGACCTTGCCCGAATTTCTGGATGCGTTCGGCAAGGAGGAATTCGCGGCGCTGGTCATTCCCCAGCCCAACTTCTTCGGTGTGCTCGAACAGGTTGATGCGCTCACCGATTGGGCGCATAGCAAGAATGCGCTGGCTATCGGCGTGGTCAACCCCATGGCGCTGGCATTGCTCAACCCGCCCGGCGAATGGGGAGCAAAAGGTGCGGATGTAGCGGTGGGGGAAGGCCAGCCGTTGGGAATTCCGCTTTCGAGCGGTGGGCCCTATTTCGGTTTCATGGCCTGCAAACAGACATTGGTGCGTCAAATGCCCGGGCGTATTATCGGCCGCACTACAGACCAGGATGGCAAGCCTGGCTTTGTTCTCACGCTGCAGGCGCGTGAACAGCATATTCGACGCTCCAAGGCCACCTCCAACATCTGCACTAATCAAGGATTGATGGTCACTGCCGCCACCATTTACATGGCCCTGACGGGTCCGGAAGGGTTGCGGCGGATTGCCGCTCAGTCCCATGCAAATACCTTGACTCTGTTGGAAAAATTGGAAGCCCTGAAAGGGGTAAAGAGAATTTTCAATGGATCGTTGTTTCACGAAACAGTGATTTCGCTGCCGGGGCCAGTTGACGATATATTGCGGACACTCAAGAGTCAGCAAATATTGGGGGGACTGAATCTAAAAGATTATTATCCAGAGCTTGGCAGTGCAATACTGGTATGCGCCACCGAAACCAAAACGTCCGCGGATCTGGAAAATTACGCAGGGTGTCTAGGGCAGGCGCTTGATAAGGTATAACGTAGTTTCAGCCGACGTCCAGCCATCCTCAATTAAATCACTCTCAACTTAAGGAGAACAGCATGGTCACTCTTGCGGGCAATCCCATCAAAATTGAAGGAACCTTCCCCAAAGCGGGAGAAAAGGCACCAGCATTCTCGCTGGTAAACAAAGATTTAAAGGATGTCACGCTGGCCGATTTTGCCGGCAAGAAAAAGGTACTTAACATTGTACCCAGTTTGGATACCCCTGTCTGCGCCATTTCTACCCGCAAGTTCAACGAAAAAGCCAGTAACATGGAAAATACCGTGGTACTGATAATCGCCGCTGACTTGCCTTTTGCGATGAGCCGTTTCTGTGACACCGAAGGATTGGACAAAGTGGTGGTATTGTCCACCATGCGAGGGTCGGAATTCATGAGAAATTACGGCGTTGCCATCACCGATAGTCCACTGGCTGGCATTACCGCCCGTGCCGTTGTGGTGCTGGATGAAAACGACAGCGTGATTCACGCTGAACTGGTGCCGGAAATAAAGGACGAGCCCAATTACGATGCAGCTTTGGCTGCTCTGAAATAAGTTTGGGTCAGCCTCAAAAAATTGGAGTCTGGCAGTCTGCCGGACTTGAAGATTGAAGCGAAAAAATGACTGGGCGAGAACAGATTTTGACGATTTTGAAGCTAATAGTTGTTCTGATTGGCCGAAAAAATGGAGAAATATGGACCGGCCAGACGTTTTCCCAGCCAATTTACTTTAAGTCCGGCAGGCTGCCAGGGCGCCCTTTAAATAAACACTCACTGCAAGACTCGGATTACACCCATGCTGATATTTGAACACGCGCGCCCCGGCCGGCGCAATTATTCGCAATCCCCCGCGACAGCGGCAAAAACGGATAGCATTCCCCAGAACCTGTTGCGTAAAGTGCCGCTGCTGCTGCCAGAAGTGTCTGAAATGGATGCGGTGCGTCATTACACGCGACTGTCGCAAAAGAATTTTTCGATAGATACGCAGTTCTATCCACTTGGCTCCTGCACGATGAAGTACAACCCGCGGGCGTGCAATTCCCTGGCCATGCTGCCGCAATTCCTCGCGCGGCATCCGAGGGCGCCGGAAAGTACCGGGCAGGGATTTCTTGCATGCATGTACGAGTTGCAGGAAATATTGAAAGATGTGACCGGCATGGCAGGCGTAAGCCTTACGCCGATGGCCGGGGCGCAGGGTGAATTAATCGGCATAGCGATGATACGCGCCTATCATGAATCGCGCGGAGACTCTGCCCGTACCGAAATCATCATTCCCGATGCCGCCCATGGCACCAACCCCGCCACAGCGGTCATGTGCGGCTACAAGGTAGTGGAGATAGCCACGGATAAGGAAGGTGACGTGGATATGGAAGCGCTCAAAGCGGCTGTTGGTCCGCAAACGGCCGGGTTGATGCTGACCAATCCTTCCACGCTCGGCGTGTTTGAGAAGAGCGTGGCCGAAATGAGCAGAATTGTCCATCAGGCGGGGGGGTTGCTGTATTACGACGGCGCAAACCTGAATGCGATACTTGGCAAGGTGAAGCCCGGCGACATGGGTTTTGACGTCATTCACATCAATCTGCACAAGACTTTCTCAACCCCCCATGGCGGTGGAGGACCAGGTTCCGCGCCTGTGGGTGTTGCCGAGCGTCTACTGCCATTCATGCCCGTACCGGTGGTGGGATCTGAAAAAGGCGTATATCGCTGGCTAACGGAAAAGGAAATACCTCAATCCATCGGCAGGCTTTCGGCGCATATGGGTAATGCGGGCGTGCTGCTGCGAGCATATGTCTACGTCCGGTTGCTCGGGGCGGAAGGCATGCACCGCGTAGCCGACTTCGCCGCGCTCAATGCCAATTACCTGATGGCGGAGCTGAGCAAAGCAGGTTTTGAAATCGCCTACCCGACCCGCCGCGCCAGCCATGAATTTATCGTCACGCTAAAAGAGCTGAAGGAAAAAACGGGCGTCACGGCAATGAACGTAGCCAAACGCTTGCTGGACAAGGGTTATCACGCGCCTACCACCTATTTTCCGCTGCTGGTGCCGGAATGCCTGCTGATCGAGCCTGCTGAAACCGAATCCAAGGAAACGCTCGATGCGTTTGTCGTGTCCATGAAGGAAATCCTGGCAGAGGCCCACGCTCAGCCGGAAATGGTGAAAGGCGCGCCCTACAACACCCCGGTGCGCAAGCTGGACGATGTAAAAGCCGCGCGGGAACTGGATTTGGTCTGGAAACAGCCTGGAGAGTCAGCCTGATTTAACCGGATGCCAAAAGACAGCCTTACATAACACACCGGGCATATGCATACACTCATTTGCGGCTCCATGGCCTACGACACTATTATGGTGTTCAACGACCATTTCAAAAATCATATCCTGCCGGAAAAGATTCATATTCTGAATGTCGCTTTTCTGGTTCCGGATATGCGCCGGGAATTCGGCGGCTGCGCCGGAAATATTGCCTACAATCTGCAAATGATCGGTGGCAATCCGCTTATCATGGCTACAGTGGGCGACGACCATCAACCCTATGCTGGTCGCTTGAGCGGTCTGGCGCTGGCACAAACCCATATACGCCATGTAGATGGCACATTCACCGCGCAAGCGTTCATCACCACTGATCTGGCGGATAACCAGATCACCGCGTTCCATCCCGGCGCAATGAATTTTTCGCATGAGAACCATGTAAGTGATGCGAAAAACGTAAGGCTCGGCATCATTGCTCCGGATGGGCGTGATGGCATGGTGCAGCATGCCCGGGAATTTCATGAAGCAGGTATTCCGTTCATGTTCGATCCCGGGCAAGGACTGCCCATGTTCAATGGCGAAGAGCTGCTGGACTTTATCGGCAAGGCCGATTACGTCGCCGTCAATGACTACGAAGGCCAATTATTGCATGAGCGTACCGGACGCACGCTGGAAGCGCTGGCGAAACTTGTAAAAGGTTTGATAGTCACAAAAGGCTCGGAAGGGTCGACAATTTATACTGATGGTCAACAAATCGAGATCCCGAGCGTTAAACCTGATAGGCTGATCGATCCGACCGGCTGTGGCGATGCTTATCGCGCGGGACTACTTTACGGTCTCACCAACGAAATGGATTGGCAGAGCACCGGTCAGCTTGCCTCCCTTATGGGAGCGCTGAAAATCGCCCAGCGTGGCGGGCAGAACCACAGTTTCAACCGGGATGAAATTGATCAACGATATTTTGAAATTTTCGGCAATCGCATTCTATAAAGAGGCGAAATATGCGGACGAATATTTTCGCGGTGGCGTTGATATACTTATCAGCAACCGTTTTAAGCGGTTGTGCGGCGGGTTTATCGGGTAGTGATTATTCCCGTGGCCAAGCCCGGCAAGAACAAAGTGTACGCACCGGCGTGGTGGAAAGCGTACGTGAAGTGAAGATCGAAGGCACGCGTAGCGGCATCGGCGCGATCGCAGGAGGCGTGGCGGGCGGTATCGGTGCCAGCACCGCCGCCGACGACAGGCTTGGTGCCATTCTAGCTGTTCTCGGCGCGCTTGGCGGCGGACTCCTGGGCCAGGCTCTGGAGCAGGGCGTAACGAGCAAGAAAGGGCTCGAAATCACCATCAAACTGGACAATGGCTCGATGGTGTCGATTACTCAGGCGGCTGATGAGGAATTCAAGCCGGGTGAACGGGTGAGAATTCTCGGAGGAGGTGGAGTTTCACGAGTATCGCATTAGCAGCCTGTCGGAGAACCCCAGGAATTACAATCAGGAAACTGAAGAAATTTCCGAGTTCCCAAGCAGGGAGCAGGCAGCGACAATGCGAAGGATCCATTCGACGCTCTGAGTTTTCTATCGAGACCGGTTGTCATTATTGATGCGATAATAATGACATGGAAAACGCTACTACGAGCAGGCTGACACAAATTGTTCGTGCCATTCGCTTGTTCCTGCATATCACTTCGGGCTTGGCCCAATCCGCGGTGTATCCGCATCTCAGCCAGTCAGCGCAAAGACGTATGGCGCAAAACTGGTCCGCGATACTTCTTACGATTCTACGCATCAGGTTGCGCCACAGCGGTGTCGTACCTGTCGCCGGGATGGAGCGGGTAATGCTAGCGGCCAATCATGTTTCCTGGCTGGATGTATATTCTCTGAATGCGGCGTGCCCCGCTCGTTTCGTAGCCAAATCCGAAATTCGCAGCTGGCCATTACTCGGCTGGTTGAGCCGGAATGCGGGAACATTATTTATCGAGCGCACAAAGCGCAGCGATACCGCCCGGATCAACGCGGACATTGGCAATGTGCTGGTTATGGGAGACCGGGTTGC
>JBKJYB010000336.1:0-3070 GCA_046716045.1 Nitrosospira sp. | reverse complement strand
AGCACGACGACTATCAGGGTCGCCGTCAGGCCGTGCTCCAGTGCGAACAACGTGCCGATCCAAGATGCGACGCTCGGCCGTTCCGCCAAGCTGCGGTAAAGCGCAACTCCGGCAAAAAACACGATTCTTAAAGTGCGCAGCAAAAAGATGCGCGTCGCCGATCACCGCCAACACGGTCTCCGCGGTTTCCCCATAGCTTGGACCGATTATCAATAGCGCCGCGATAAAATAGATCAGACCGAGCCCGCCCAACATGAGAACCAGCCACCGGCGGTGCGCGACGAACCCCGGAATCAACGCAAGCAGCACCGGTAACGTCACCAGGACGGCCATATATCGATGAAACACTTCTTCCTGTTGTGCCAACCCGAGCAACGGAAACAGTAACAAGAGCAATGGCGCCCCCAGGCAATGCAGCAGGCACAGCGTTGACGCTGTCATGCCGAAATAGTCGACAGCTCCAACTATCTTGTTCAATTCTCCACCCTCAATAAAGTTATCGAACGTCTGTAGGATGAATTAGGAATCCATATTCCGCACAATGAAAATAGGATTGAACTCACGTCGGTTGTCAGGTCAGGCCAGCGATCCAGCGTCGTCGTGTAAAAAACATATGCTGAACACCGCAAATCACGCGCGGTTTTCGAGTGCGGTTTCAATGAATTAGCTGATTAGAACAGCTACGGGCAAGCTCCGGTGTTTTTGCATTTGTGGGTAAAATTTTTCACTTACGCACACTGCGCGCATAAGCTCTTCACGGTCAATTCGATTTCCAATCCGCGATAGCCATCAGGCAGAAGAATAGTTTCGCCGGAAGGCATGTCATCAAGGCAGACCACCTTGGCGCATCGCTTGCACTTGAAGTGCGCATGCTGGTGATGCGCGATATTGTTATCATTTGCCCGAAAGCACCAGACACGATCGACACTGGCAACCTTATGGATCAAGTCCTTCCTGGTCAGCCAATTAAGCACACGGTACAACGTCACCCGATCGATTTTCTCCTCCTCATTCAGTGCGATCTCTATCTGATGATGTGTCACCGCGCTTTGCTGCGTCAGCAAAAATGCCAAAACTCTGACTCGTGCCGCCGTCCTCCGCACCAAGATTTGTCTGAGTAATTCTTCCGCTTGCTCAAATAAAGATTGTTTAGACATCGCACTATATGCAACACTGTTGCAAAATTAGATTTCAGGGTAAGCGAATGTATTTGCAACCATGTTGCAAAATATCGGAATACTTTATCCGATGTTTTTAGAGTATGTTTAAGGTCCAGGTTGACGAAACCTGATACTGAAGAGCTTATGAATCCACCATGTGTTCCGCTTCCTCCTCTGCCGCCACGTCCGTCTTCACCTCCATCGCAGTCCACTCCGGAAAAGAATCCGGCAGCTTGCGCCAATGCGCGATACCCTTGCGGAGTTCGGTGGAGGTAAGCGTGCATGCGGCAAAGGCTGTTTCAATCAATGCTCGATCCCATTCCCTGTGGCGGCCGATAAAAACGACCTCATTGATGCGATCTCCGTAAGGCGGCTGCCAATTCTGCCCGATCAAGGCACGCTCCTCGCTTCCTTTGGCTGGCCAGCCTTCCTTTGACACCGCCGCCCACCATCGCCCCACCGGTTCCACTGCGGCCGTATTGCCGGAACGCGAATAGGATATCGCCCACTCGGGTCGGCTGGCGAGCCACACATAGCCTTTAGCCCGTAGGATGCCAGGTAGCGGGAGTTCGATAAAGGCGGCAAAACGTTGAGGATGCAAGGGTTCGCGTATGCGCACAACGAAACTGCTGATGCCGAAGGCTTCAGTCTCCGGGATATGTTCGCCGGCTAGTTCTTTAAACCAGCCTGCCATTCTGCTGGCACGATCCAGATCGAACCGGCCGGTCCCGAGGATTCTTTTTAACGGAACATTGCCATATTCGGCATAGACAATTTCCGCCACGGGGTTTAACGCCTTGATCGCACTTGCCACTTCATCACGCTCGGCCGGCTGACCCTATCCACCTTGTTTACCACAATTACATCCGCAAATTCGATTTGCTCGGTCAGCAGGCCGGCCAATGTCCGATTGTCCTCATCGCCCGCAACTTCACCGCGTTGCGCCAGCGAATCTTCGCTGGAAAAGTCATGCAAGAGATTAACCGCATCCACTACCGTGACCATGGTATCGATACGGGCAAGGTCGTTTAGAGAATCGCCCTTTTCATCCCGGAAATCAAATGTGGCCGCAACGGGCATCGGTTCGCCGATTCCCGTCGATTCGATCAGCAGATAGTCAAAACGCCCTTCGGCGCAGAGCGTGCGCACCTCCGTCAGCAAGTCCTCGCGCAAAGTACAGCAGATACAGCCGTTGCTCATTTCGACCAGCTTTTCTTCAGTACGGGATAAAGCCGCACCTGCGTTTTCGGCACCTCTTTCGATGAGAGAAGCGTCGATATTCACTTCACTCATATCGTTCACGATCACTGCCACACGCAGCCCTTCTCGATTGGCCAGAATATGATTAAGCAAGGTAGTCTTGCCTGCGCCTAGAAAACCAGAAAGGACCGTCACCGGCAGACGCTGATCCACTGTTGTCATAAATTTCCCGCTTGGTTGGCTTATTCAGCCAGTTGATAAAACGTTACCGCTATTCTCGTTATTTCTATACTTGTCTCGTTTGGTCCCTTTATGTAAAGCGACTTGCCATGTCTTATAGAGGCCGATGCCTTCATCAGGCCGTACTGGTGCCGAAACGTTGAAAGAAGCTAAAATAGCCAAGTCTGCAAGGCTGGCACTACCGAGATAAGGCGCATATACTTTTTCCTTACGCGGTTAACTGTAGAATAATGAATCTTGACCGCACCATGATCTAGAATAGAGATATTGATAATAAGTTATCGATAGCATCTAGTCAAGGCTAGTAGATGCTACTTATTTATATGATGGTGATTTTTCTCGCGTCCATATAACATCCACAAGGTAACCTTGGAAAAGGCGATGAATGGAACGTAACACCCGACAGCGCAACGCGATTCTGGGCGTAATTTCAGAAGCGGGAAGACCCCTCTCCACGCAGGAAGTTCTTG
>JBKJYB010000335.1:0-2729 GCA_046716045.1 Nitrosospira sp. | reverse complement strand
GAGTTGGTCGGTTGTCAAGGATTTACAGGAGCGCGACGCAAACAATCAGTTTGATAATCGTCTGGCCGGCGCTGTCTCACATATCCAGGCCAGCTTCTCAAGCTATGATCAGGTGCTGAAAGGCGCTCTGGGACACTGGTTTGCTTCTGATTTCGTTTCCCGCGATGAATGGCGCAAGTATGTGGGTACGCTACATTTAGGCGATGGCTATCCGGCAATACTGGGTATCGGGTTTGCAAAATACATTCGTCCGGATGAAATGGCTGCGCATCTTGCCTCGGTTCGCGCGGAAGGTTTTCCCGCGTACAAGGTTTGGCCCGAGGCACCTCGGGAAGAATACACCGCGATTGTTTATCTGGAACCTTACTCCAGGAGGAATATGCGGGCGCTGGGATACGACATGTATTCACATCCTGTCCGGCGCGCGGCGATGGTGCGCGCGCGGGATTCGGGGGAAACCACTCTTTCCGGCAAGGTAAGACTCGTGCAGGAAACCGAAGCGGATGGTCAGGCGGGTGTACTTATGTATACGCCGTACTATGGGCACGGAGGATTGCCGAAAACGCATGAGCAACGACACTCATCGCTTGTTGGCTATATCTATGCGCCATTCAGGATGGATGATTTCATCGGAGCCGTTCTTCGCGTCGAACTTGATGATCTTGATTTAAAAATCTTTGACACCCAATCAGTTACACAAGATTCTTTACTTTTCGACAGTAACAAGAATCAGCCTGTACAAATTTCCCCGCCGCAATTCAGAAAAACAATCACCATGCCGGTTTATGGCCAGACATGGATAATTGATGCCACCTCACGTCCGGGGTTCGAGCAAGCCATCAGCAGTCAGGAGCCGCTGCTCGTATTGCTCGCCGGGATTTTGGTAAGCATTCTGACCGCTATAGTTTCCTTTATGCTCGCGGTGAACAGGGAAAAGGTCGATGCTATAAGGCAAGCAAATAAAGAATTACTATTCGCCATTGAAGAGCAGCAGACTGCAACCACGGAGCTTTCCAGCTCGAGACTCCGTACTCAAAGAATACTGGAAAGTATTACTGACGCTTTTTTCACGCTCAACCGCGAGTGGTGCTTTACCTACTTGAATAAGGAAGCCGAAACGCTACTGCGGCGAACCCGTGCCGCTCTTCTCGGCAAGGACGTCTGCCAGGAATTCAAGGAGGCGATCGGCAGTACTTTTGATCGTGAATTTCACCGGGCGCAGCAAGAGAATGCTTCGGTGGCTTTCGAAGATTTCTATTCACCTCTCGCTAAATGGTTCGAGGTCCACGTTTATCCCTCCGAAGAAGGCCTGGCTGTTTATTTTCGCGATATTACCGAACGGAAGCAATCGGAAGCCGAGCGGGAGAAGTTGTATCAGGAGAAGCTGCTGCTGCTGGAATCCACAGGCAAAGGGATTTACGGGATTGATCTCGAGGGACGCTGCACGTTCATCAATAG
The DNA here is from genome assembly GCA_046716045.1 of Nitrosospira sp. Classification (GTDB taxonomy): domain Bacteria; phylum Pseudomonadota; class Gammaproteobacteria; order Burkholderiales; family Nitrosomonadaceae; genus Nitrosospira. The sequence goes on along the minus strand of JBKJYB010000335.1, from coordinate 1,271 downwards.
CGCGGCAGCCGGTATGCTGGGTTACCAGGTATCGGACATACTTGGCCAGCACATGCACACGTTGACTCATGACCGTCAAGCGGACGGCTCAATTTATCCGGTGGAGCAATGCGCAATCCTTCAGACGCTCCGGACCCAGCAACCCGGTCACGCGGATGACGATATTTTTTGGCGGAAAGACGGAAAGCGTCTGCCTGTGGAATTTACGTCGCACCCGATTGTAGAGGGTGGGAGAACCACCGGCACCGTTGTTATCTTTTCGGATATTACACAACGCAAAGACGCTGAACTGGCGCGCAGGAAAGCCGATGAACGTATTCGGGAGCAGGCGTCACTGCTTGACAAGGCGATGGACGCGATTATTGTCCGCGGCATCGATCATCGTATTCAGTTCTGGAACCAGGGTGCTGAGCGGCTTTATGGATGGACGCTGAAAGAAGTAATGAGCAAATCCATAGAGTGTCTTCTATACGATGACTCCACAGCCTTCCACGAGGCGATGCGGTCGGTGTTGCGTGGCGGTGAATGGAGCGGCGAGCTCACACAACGCCGCAAGGATAACAGCACATTAATTACAGAAGGCCATTGGACTTTGGTTCGAAATGACGCAGGCCAGCCACAATCCATTCTCACCATCAGCACCGACATCACTCAACGCAAGGCGGCGGAAAAAGAAATCCACCATCTTGCCTTCTATGATTCCTTGACGCAGTTGCCCAACCGGCAACTTCTGCTGGACCGGCTGCGGCAGGCCCTGGCGACAAGTGCTCGTAGCCATAACATGGGCGCGCTGTTGTTTATCGACCTGGATAATTTCAAAACCCTTAATGACACGCTTGGCCACGACATAGGGGATCTGATGCTGCGGCAGGTTGCTCCACGCCTTGTCTCTTGTGTACGCGAGTGCGACACGGTGGCTCGTCTGGGGGGCGATGAATTTGTGGTAGTACTGGCGGGCGATTTAAGCGCGCATTTTCACGAAGCCGTTGCTCAGATAAAGACCGTGTGTGAAAGAATTCTCGCCTCGTTCCATGAGCCCTTCCGTTTGGGTGCCTATGAATACCACAGCACCCCGAGCATCGGTATCGCTCTGTTCGATGATCAGCCTGCCACAATGGAGGAATTGCTGAAACGGGCCGACCTTGCCATGTATCAAGCCAAGGCATCAGGCCGTAACGCCATGTGTTTCTTCGATCCGGACATGCAGGAAGTAGTGAACGTCCGTGTTGTTCTTGAATCGGATTTGCGCAAGGGTCTGGAGAGAAATGAGT
>JBKJYB010000334.1:0-4844 GCA_046716045.1 Nitrosospira sp. | reverse complement strand
TTCTGTATATTCCGCTGGCGATCGTGGTGATGTATTCATTCAACGATTCCAGGCTGAATGCCGAGTGGGTAGGCTTTACACTGTCCTGGTATCAGGCGCTGTTCAACAACACGGAAATGCTCACCGCCGCGCGCAATTCGCTCATTATCGCGTTCAGCGCGAGTTTCAGCGCCACCGTGCTCGGCACGATGGCCGGTCTGGCGATACACCGATACAAACTCAAGGTTCTGCCAATACTGGTTTTCACGCCGGTGGCGATGCCCGAAATCCTCCTGGGCGTGTCGCTGTTGCTATTCTTCTTGCAAGTCCTGAATTTAACGCTGGGCATGGTTTCCATCATCATCGCGCACACCACGTTTTGTATCGGCTTCGTCGCCATTATCGTACGGGCACGGCTTCAGGGCATGGATGAAAGTCTCTTTGAGGCGGCACGCGATCTCGGCGCATCCCGATGGCAGACTTTCCGCCTTGTTACCCTGCCGCTTATCATGCCGGCGGTGGTGGCGGGCGCATTGATGTCGTTTACCCTGTCCATTGATGACTTCGTCATCACCTTCTTTACCAAAGGCGTCGGCGAGCCGATACTCCCCATCCAGATCTATACCATGATAAAGGTCGCGGTGACACCGGAAGTGAATGCCATTTCCACATTGTTGATGCTGCTCACGCTGGTCATGATCATCATCGCGGCCAGACTGGAATCGCGCGCCTCATCGGATGGAGTCAAAATGCCGCGCGAAGAAGCAAAATAATGAATTCGCGGTGTTTGCTCACATTACCGCTGGTATCGTTTTTATTGCTCGCATGGCTGATTCTATTCACTACGGGCTGCGTGAGACAGGAACAGAATACGGCCAGTACGCCCGGGAACATTCTACATCTATTCAATTGGAATAATTATATCGCGTCGCAAACAATCGAGCGCTTCGAAGAACTCTGCAATTGCAAGCTTTCCCAGGATTATTATTCCGACAACGAGGAGATGCTGGCGAAGCTGGCGGCCGGCGCGGCTGGTTATGATCTCATCGTTCCCACCGGCAATGCGGTGGACACCCTGATTCGCCAGGGCGCGCTCAAGCCGCTGGATAAATTGTTACTGCCCAATTTCGAGAATATCAATCCCGCATACCTTGACGGCGAATTCGATAGAGGCAATAAATACTCCATTCCTTATGCCTATACGCTTACCCTGCTTGGCTTCAATCAGGAAAAATTAAAGGAACTCGGCCTGCCCACCGACACCTGGGCAGTTATTTTTGAACCGGAATACCTCGAAAAAATCAAGGGGCGCGTAACCGTGCTCGATAGCCAGCGCGAATTGATGGCCGCGGCGCTAAAGTACCTGGGTTATTCGGTTAACGATACCGATGAGGGACACTGGAAGCAGGCCGCAAACCTGATCGTGCGCGCGAAGCCTTACTGGGCGGCTTTCAGCAGCACCAGTTATGTCAAAGAGCTGGCAATAGGCAACCTTTGGGTGGCACACGGATATTCTAATGACATGTTTCAGGCGGCGCTCGACGCCACAAAAACCGGGCGCCGATTCACGATCGGCTACTCGACCCCAAAGGAAGGAGCGGTTTTGGCACTCGACAGCATGGTGCTGCATCGAAGCGGAAGCCATCCTGATCTTGCCCATCAATTCATTAACTTCATGCTGGACGGGAAAAACTCCGCCGAACTCACCAACCTTATAGGCTCCGGTAACCCCAATGCGGATGCGATGCAATATATCCGGCCCGAAATCACGAATAATAAAGCAATATTTCCAGACGCTGAATTGCTCGGCCGGCTGGAGATGCTTCGGGACCTTGACCGCAAGCAACGCCGCCTGCTAAGCCGGTTATGGACCGAAATAAAATTGAGATAGCCGGCGGCCTGTCCAGTCACAATCACACTTCGCCGACATAGCCATCCGCCATGGAAATACTCATCCGTTCCAGTATAATCTTTACCTACCCACTTCTAAATATTTTTTATGAGTTACTATCAACGGCATGTATTTTTCTGCGTCAATCAGCGCGAAGCGGGAGCAGCGTGCTGTAATAATCATGGCGCCCAGGCCATGCGCGATTACGCCAAGGATCGTGTCAAGGCGCTCAGGCTCGACAGCAAGAGCAGAAGGGTGCGGATCAACAATGCGGGATGTCTTGACCGCTGCAATGAGGGGCCGGTTATTGTGGTCTATCCGGAAGATGTCTGGTATACGTATGTAGATAAGGAAGACATCGACGAGATCATCGAGGAACATCTGAGAAATGGCCGTGTGGTCGAACGGCTGAGAATCTGACGCTGGGCAAATTACAGGGCTGCTTTCATTGTTGAATTCACGTCCCAAAAAGATTTTTATTGATGGCCCGGCGGGAAGACTGGAAACAGTTCTGGCCGAGCCAGATCTTGATCATCCGCGCGGTATTGCCGTCATTGCGCATCCTCATCCGCTGTATGGCGGGACGATGAACAACAAGGTTGTCCATACCCTCTTTAAGGCTTTGCTCGAACTGGGATTCATCGCGGTCAAATTCAATTTTCGCGGTGTGGAACAAAGCGAAGGTAATCGTTACTCAGGTAACGACAATGGAGCGGGCGAAATCGAGGACGTGCTTGCGGTGGTGGAAACCATCAGAAATCAATTTACTTCCTCCGTCAATGATGCCCCGGCATTGGTACTGGCTGGATTTTCCTTCGGTGGAGCAATCCAGGCGTATGCCGCGCAACGGCTCAGGCCACAAAAACTGATTATGGTGGCGCCACCGGTGGAACGATTGAACGTTCCTCCTCTCGCTCATCCCGGCGCCAAACACGACATCGAACCTATCCCGGATATCCTCATCATTCATGGCGATCAGGACGACGTGGTTCCTCTCAAGACTGTTCTGGACTGGGCTGCTCCCCAGGAATTGCCGGTAGTTGTCGTTCCCGGCGCCGAACATTTTTTTCATGGCCGGTTACACATTCTCAAACGTATTGTTCAGGACTCATGCCGCCCCCCGGTGCCATGAGTCCGAGGGCTTTGCAAAAGGCGCCTGGAATTCAAGGCGTGAAACCAACCATGCGTTACGGAGGAACAGACAAAACCGCATTCTACGCGAGGTAAGCCTAATTCCCGCTGGAACCCTTGCAAAACCTCGACATTGACATTCCGAGAGATACCTCAATAACAGGAACCAGACTATATACAACTAAGCATCATTGACCGGAAGTCATCAAGAAATCCCATTTTCTTCGACATATCCGGAACTCTTGCATTGGGGTCGATAAATTTATCCTGATCCCGGAAATTACGGTTGTCGTAAATGGTGATATTGGCCTTGGGACCGGTTTCCAGACTGCGAACCTTGTTCTCCCAATTGAAGCCGAAGGGTCCAACCATCTGCGCCAGGTTGATCGGACCCACCAGCAGCAAGCTGTCGCCTTGATAGTCCTTCTTATCGTACAGCTTCACCCAGCAGCCCTTATCCTTTACCAGATCGTTCGAAACCTGCACAGGAACCATCACGACCACCGGTATTTCAATGGTGATTTTTTCGTCCTTTTTTCCTGCCGCCGACTGTTGTGCGTAAGCAGCACCAGCCACGGCGAATCCGCCAAACACCATCACAGTGGCAACCAGGAGTTTGCGGGAGTTCTTTCGCTACCAGCATCCCCGCGATCAGGAAAGCGGTATCCACACTAGAGAGTTCACAACTCCACGCGCGCCTCCCCGTATTCATGTCAAGAAAATGATAATAAAAACCCTTGTATCCGGTAGCGTCGCTAGTGGCGCTATGCGGGGCGTCAGCGAAAAATTTCAATGTCGTGAGTGTGCGTTTCACGGCCTCTTCCCGACTCATAAAACCGCGCTCGACCCCAATCGGATAGGCCGCGAGCGCGAGGCCCACCGCGGCAATACTTGCCGGCCAACCTGGACGCGACTTATCTCTGACAAGACCGTTCGCGGGATTAGTTTCATGAATAAAATACGCAAACGAGTCCTGTTGCAGACTCGTTAACATCTCATCCCGGTCAGATTGCGGGGACGCAATGGGCTCTTGCTTGCATGATTGATTTGACGATAGAACGGCTATTCTAACCTGACTCCGCGGCGTCGCTCTCAGCTCGGGGCGTGCGGCCCGGAGCGCACTCAATCTTCACGGCGGCAATCGATTGCGGTGGCATCGCGATATCAAACTCTATATGGTTTCCCAGGATGCGCAATGGATACGGTTCAGGATTTAGCGCCGAGGCTGCCTGCAGCGTTTCCACGTCATGCTGGTTCAGGTATTCGGGTTTGCCCATTTCCCGCCAGACGCGCTCTGGATTTACGTGATCTTCATCAATGCGTATTACATGCGCCGACAACGGGCGCGGCACGCCGGCAAGCCGCACACGGACCGGAACCGTGCATATTTCATGACGTGGCATCGCATAATTAGTAAGAAATACGGTAACAACCTCTTCGCCCCGGCTTACCCACAGGGTGACCGTATCGTGCGAGCCTTCGACCTGGTAAAGTTTATCCCCCAAACCGTGTAGTAGCTGAAATGCCCGATAAATTGGCTTGGGAATACCATGCAGATTTAATAGACCGAAGCCGCCATGAAATGGCACGCTAGGAAAATAGTTTTCCTCGAAAATATCAGTAAAAGTCCAAAAACTATAGCCCGCCACGAATGCATCGACCGATAGTGCGATATTGGCGGCGAATGCGGCGGCAAAGGATTGGTCATGTAATGGATCGCGCGGGTTCGAACTGACGTTCCACTCGGTGTAATAGAGTGGCAGGCCACGGACTTGTGCGCTGGCTATTCTGGCCTGCTCTCCCATGATGTCGCGGGGCGCGTGTTCGAGTTGGGTAAGCGTGT
>JBKJYB010000333.1:0-5699 GCA_046716045.1 Nitrosospira sp. | reverse complement strand
ATCTTACGCCTGACGGCGACCCCATCATCACCCACAGTAGTCAGCTTCTGCCGGTGCGCCAAGGCGATACGCCGGCAATGCTTAAGATTGCAGTTGAGTCCGAGGAACAATTCGGCGGTCACCTTATGTCCTGGTGGGCTGGACGAGGCGCCGCCCGGGTGCTGGGTCATGAAGGTGCGGCGCTGCTCATGGAGCGTGCGGAGAACAATCTTTCGCTTGCCGAGCTTGCAAGGAGTGGCCGTGACGATGAGGCGAGCCGCATTATCTGCGAGGCGATAGCAGTACTCCATAAACAGATAGACAGGCCTCCCTTCGCTCTTGTCCCATTAACCGGATGGTTCGAGGATTTGACACTCGCCGCGGCGCAGTACGGAGGCATACTGACTGCCTGCGCAGCCACCGCGTATGAATTATTGAAAACGCCACAGGAGGTTGTGGTGCTGCATGGCGACGTACATCATGAAAATATTCTCCATTTCGGCTCGCGAGGCTGGCTGGCTATTGATCCGAAGCGCCTCATTGGGGAACGTGGTTTTGATTATGCGAATCTATTCTGCAACCCCGATGCGGAGATAGCAACCGCTGCCGGACGACTGGCGCGACAAGTGGACGTGGTGGTTGAAGCGGCGGGGTTGGAACGCAAACGATTGCTGCAATGGATACTCGCCTGGGCAGGGTTATCGGCGGCATGGTGGCTCCAGGACGGAGAGTCGCCCACAAGCGATCTCATCGTGGCAGAGCTTGCAGCGGCGGAGTTGGCGAAGAACTGACTGTCATCACTCAGGTGGCGATCCATTCCGGGGTCAGCGTCCTCCTCTACTAATGACGTGTTACATCCGTTCGATATATTCGCCGCTGTCGGTATTGATCTTGATCTTTTCACCTTGCAGGACAAATGCCGGAACCATGACAACAAGTCCTGTCTCCATCGTGGCCGGCTTGTAGGAACTGGTGGCTGTAGCGCCTTTAAGGTTGGGTTCGGTGTCGGTAATGGTCAGCACTACGCTGGCTGGAAGCTGCACGCCAATGGCACGCTCGTTGTGAAAATTGACTTGCACGTCTGTGTTCGGCAACAGGTATTCATACTGATTTTCAAGGAATTCCTGCGACAGGCTTAATTGCTCGTAGTTTTCCTTATCCATGAAGATATAGTTATCACCTTCCTGGTAGAGATACGTCATGTCACGCGGCTCGACGAATGCACGTTCCACTTTGTCTTCGGTACGGATGCGCTGATTGGTTTTGGTCCCGGCCTCAATGTCTTTCATTTCCACTTGCATGAATGCTCCACCGCGGCCGCCGACATGGACGTGGTAACATTTCAGTACGCGCCAGATGCGTTTATCCCACTCGATCAGGTTGCCGACACGAATTTCTGTTGCAAGCACTTTAGCCATTATTTATCCAGTGAATCGAAAAGCGCGCATTTTACTATAAAAAGCCAATTGGGAAGCCTATGCAATCCACGTTTTCGGCAGATTGCCGTCAATGCCAGCGGTTGGCGAATTTTCTGGATGAAGTGAAAGTCCGCCATCCCGATTATCACGCTCGTCCCGTGCCAGCTTTTGGCGACACCGTGCCCAAGCTGCTTGTCATCGGTCTGGCACCCGGCATGCATGGCGCAAACCGCACCGGCAGGCCTTTTACCGGTGATTTTGCGGGAATTCTGTTATATCGGACGCTGCATAAATTTGGCCTCGCCAGCCATGAGGGGTCGGCTCACGCAGATGACAATTTACAGCTCATGAATTGCCGTATCACCAATGCGGTGAAATGTCTGCCGCCACAAAATAAGCCGGAGCCGGGCGAAATCCGTCAATGCAACCGGTATCTGGTGGCTGAAATTGCCGATTTCAGAAAAGAAGGAGGTACTGCGTTACTCGCTCTCGGTGCTATCGCCCATCAGGCGGGATTGATGGCTTTGGGGCTCAAGGTCAGGAATTATCCTTTCGGCCATGGCGCCATCCATGTGCTGCCAGGCCTGATATCAAATGACGCGGCACGCAACGGCTTGAAACCCGGCGGCTTGACGCTATATGACAGCTATCATTGCAGCCGTTACAATACCCAAACCCGGCGTCTGACCACTGAAATGTTCGAGCGGGTATTTGCAAAAATTTGCGCTGATTTGGCCTCTGATTTGCCAACTCAGGCCAACTCAGCAGAAAAGAGACTAAGCGGAGACTAACCCATGCCCTACGTCAATATTCGTATTGCCGGCTCGCTCAGCCGCGAGCAAAAGAAAAAGATTGCGCTGGAGATTACGGACACGCTGGAGCGTATCGCCCATAAACCGAAGTCCTATACCTACATCGCGTTCGACGAGCTACCCAATGAAAATTGGGCTATCGCAGGCAACTTGCTGGATGAGGAGGGCTGATCGCTTTGCTGGCAGTTTCCACTTTCGACACCAAGGCGTTCTGCTCCAGCCTACCCTCGCAGCCGGGCGTCTATCGCATGATGAATGCGGGGGGGCAGGCAATTTATGTCGGCAAAGCGATTGATCTAAAAAAACGCGTTTCCTCTTACTTTCAGAAAACCGGCCTGGGCCCCCGCACCCAATTGATGGTGTCGCAAATCGCCGGGATTGAAACCACTGTCACTCGCTCCGAGGCGGAGGCGCTGCTGCTTGAAAATAATTTAATCAAGACGCTGACTCCCAAATACAACATACTATTCAGAGATGATAAGTCATATCCATATGTTGTACTGACCGGCCACCATTTTCCCCGGCTTGGGTTCTATCGCGGGGCATTGGATAAGAAGCATCATTATTACGGCCCCTTTCCCAATGCGGGAGTGGTGAGAGAAAGTATCCAGCTCCTGCAAAAAGTATTTCGCATTCGCACCTGTGAAGATAGCGTTTTTAGCAATCGTACGCGGCCCTGCCTGCTTTATCAGATCAAACGGTGCAGCGGGCCTTGCGTAGATCTGATTACTGAGGAAGCCTATCGGGAAGATGCGAGAGATGCCGAGCTTTTCCTGCAGGGCAAACAAACCGAAGTGCTGGAAAGTATTACAAAAAAAATGCGGGAAGCCGCAAATTCCCAGGAATACGAGCAGGCGGCATTATTTCGCGACCAGATTCAGTCACTGAGAAAAATTCGCGAGAAGCAATTTGTGGACAGTGGCAGAGCGCTTGATGCCGACGTGGTTGCCTGTGTTACAGAGCACAATGGGAGCGGGAGAATTTGTGTCAATCTTGCCATGGTCAGGGGAGGACGACACCTGGGGGATAAGAGTTTTTTTCCGCAAAATGCGGAAGGGTATGATCTGCCCTCGGTAGTGGAGGCTTTTCTGGCCCAGCATTACCTCAATCGAGGTACACCACACCTCATTATCGTTGGTGAAAAAATTCAGAGGGAAGCGCTGCAAACACTGCTCGCCGAACAATCCGGCTGTAAAGTCGTTATTAATGCCAATCCCATCGGCGACCGGCGCATGTGGCTGGATATGGCGACCGAGAATGCACGTCTCGCGCTGGAGCAAATGCTGGGCCGTCAGGCCAGCCAGGAGGAGCGCCTGCAAGCCTTGCAACAGGCCCTGAATATGCCGGGGCTTGGCCGTATCGAATGTTTTGACGTTAGCCACACGCAGGGTGAAGCCACTATTGCATCGTGCGTGGTATATGACAACTTCTCCATGCGCAGCAGCGAATACCGCCGTTACAATATCAATGGCCTCACGCCGGGGGACGATTACGCCGCCATGCGTAATGTTCTATCGCGGCGCTATCATAAAATTGCCGAAGGGGAGGGCAGACTTCCCGATCTGATCCTGATTGACGGAGGCAAAGGGCAGATAGGTGTGGCGCAGGAAGTGCTGGTTGAGCTCGGATTGAACGACGCGAACCTGCTAGGCGTGGCGAAAGGCGAGGAACGTAAACCCGGCCTGGAACAATTGATTTTCCCGGGGGTGAAAAAGCCGCTACAATTGCCAAAGGACCATCCCGGGTTGCATCTGATCCAGCAGATCCGCGACGAAGCCCATCGCTTTGCAATTTATGGTCATCGCGCCAAACTTGGCAAATCGCGTACCAGTTCAAGCTTGGAACAGATTAACGGTATCGGAGCCAAGCGCCGTCAAAGTCTGCTGGCACGGTTTGGTGGGCTGAAAGGGGTGCTGACCGCAAGTATCGAAGAATTGCAGCAGGCCGAAGGAATCAGCCGTGCTCTGGCCGAGAAGGTTTACAAGGAATTGCATTGAATCGCAACCCGCTGGTTGGCTGTCCGTCCTGCATTTGGGCGTTTTTTAGATTGCCCCTTTTAATGGCATATCCCGATCCTTATGCCTTTTAACCTGCCCAATGTGCTTACCTGGATGCGCATCCTTGCGATTCCGCTGTTTGTGGGCATTTTCTATTTTCCACCCTCATGGTTGTCTCAATCCGACCAGAATCTGATCGCCACCATTATCTTTACCGGTGCGGCCATCACCGATTGGCTGGATGGTTACCTTGCGAGAGTACTCAATCAGACCTCGGCCTTCGGCGCGTTTCTTGATCCGGTGGCGGATAAACTGATGGTGGCGGCAGCATTGATCGTGCTGGTCTACTTGAGCAGACTTGATGCGCTTATTGCCTTCATCATCATTGGCCGCGAAATCACTATTTCAGCCTTGCGTGAATGGATGGCGCAAATTGGCAAAGGTAAAAGTCTGGCGGTTTCTATTCTGGGGAAATTAAAAACGGTGTCGCAAATGGCAGCCATTCCGCTGCTGCTATATCATGAAAAAATAGGTGAAAGTTTCGACCCGCAGAAAATAGGGACGTGGTTGATCTATCTGGCCGCAATACTGACACTGTGGTCAATGGGATACTATCTGAAAGTCGCGATTCCCCAGGCATTGAAGCATGGTTGAAACCATTTAAACCATGCTCTTATATGTCCTTTCCTTGACAAAGAACCCAGCATCCTTATAATGCCAGCATTGTTTTTCGCGGGAATAGCTCAGTGGTAGAGCACAACCTTGCCAAGGTTGGGGTCGCGAGTTCGAGCCTCGTTTCCCGCTCCAGTTTGCAGGGAAAATGGATTCTTTTAGCAGAGACCATGTATAAGCAGACATGAGCCTTTGCTGAAATCCGTTTTCCTTTTTTAGTTTTTGCTATTGCATTGTCATGCAACCCATTCGGGGTGCGCAACAATGGCGGGGTGGCAGAGTGGTCATGCAGCGGCCTGCAAAGCCGTGGACGCCGGTTCGATTCCGACCCCCGCCTCCAGTATTCATGCGGTTCTTGAATAGTTCCACGGTTTAATTTGCTATACCGTGTAGCAAATATGTGGCAATCAACCGAATGCCTTTCTAACCGCATCCTGTTTTTGAGAGTCGGCAAAGTGCGCATATCGCTTGGTAGATTCCAGCGATTTATGCCTCAACAACTTCTCCGCCAAATACAGATCCGCTCCATTCTGGACAAGCCACGAACCATAAGCGTGTCTTAGATCATGGAACTTCAGGTCATCTCTTCCTATCTCACCCAGCGCACGTCGGAAGTAAACTGACACGGTACGGTGATGTATGCCTATCGGGAGCATGCCCAACGACGGGGTCTAGTCTGGGCACACTACAAGACTTATAGTACATCCACATCGTTAAATCTACGCCAAATTTGTTTATGAGGTCGATTCAATTCATCCCATCTTCGCCAGCCAGCGCTGCTGTCGCCACGCGGGGGCACTCGTCGGAAATAGTTGCGTGCC
>JBKJYB010000332.1:0-4296 GCA_046716045.1 Nitrosospira sp. | reverse complement strand
TCTGGGTATTCGAGGCAACATCGCCAGGAGCACACTCGCCGACGCCAACGAATCGCGCGACTGGCATATCTATCAAGATTTCGCGCTCAGTCAAATCAAAGTGGCGCGCAAGCTCTACGCGCAAGACGGTTTTGCGGTCGAACTCGAACAGACGGTCTATGCACTCGACACCACCACCATCGACCTGTGCTTGAGCGTCTTTCCCTGGGCGCGTTTTCGCTCCACCAAGGCTGCCGTCAAAATGCATACGCTACTCGACCTGCGCGGCAACATTCCCTCTTTCATTCACATCAGCGACGGCAAGATGCACGAGGTCAATGTGCTCGATCTCCTGATCCCCGAAGCCGGCAGCTTCTACATCATGGATCGCGGCTTCACCGATTTTGCGCGCTGGTTCGTTCTGCAGCAAGCACAGGCATTTTTTATCGTTCGGGGCAAAATCAATCTGGCCTGCCGCCGTGTCTATTCTCGTACCGTCGACAAGTCCACGGGTTTGCGCTACGACCAGACGATTGCGCTGACTGGATACGACAAGGCCAAGGATTACCCGCAACATCTGCGGCGTATCCGATTCCACGATGCCGAACACGACAAGGATTTGATCTTCCTGTCCAACAATTTCGACTTGCCCGCGCTGACCATCGCGCAGCTTTATCGTTGCCGCTGGCAGGTCGAACTGTTCTTCAAATGGATCAAACAGCATCTGCGTATCAAGGCGTTTTACGGCACTACCGAGAACGCCGTGAAGACACAAATCTGGATTGCGATCACTGTCTATATCTGGGTCGCCATCGTAAAGAAACGCCTCAAGATCGAAGCGTCACTCTACACAATTCTACAAATTCTGAGCCTCACTCTCTTTGAGAAAATACCGCTTTATCAATTACTTAAGAATACGGAGTTACAAATGAATACGCCGGAAAATGATAACCAACTGAATTTATTTGACTAAATCTCCGGACACTACTGAATTTCAATATGACACAACAATAGGTTACATAACTTATTCGATTGACCTCCCAAAGACGCGGCCCTAAAATCAGAGCCGCGTTTTCCTTCTCGAAGCAGCTATAGACTGCCGCAACCTCCAGCTATTTCCCAGAAATAACCCGCCCAAGCTCATGTGATCCACGGCTGGGAAATCCTCGCTGCTGTTCCCCAACCATCGTTTCTCTGTTTCCGTTGCCACCCTGCTCGCTCGTCAGTTTCAGTAGGGCCCGCTTTTTTCATTCGTTGGTTAATACGACCAAACCGCTTTGTATTTAGACAATTCGAGAAATAAATTTGACTATAAAAGAAACACTGCTATGAATAAGTTTAGATGGCGGGTTTAAGAAATATTCATTCTTCTGGCTTATGACGTTTAGCTTTCAAATAGGCCTATCGGAATAAACTGCACCATATTCAAACCAACAGGGGGTGACTATCATGAAACAGATGCGCGTGATCGGGGTCTTGTCCGTTTTGGCAGGTCTATGGGTGGGGCTTAGCCCGGTTGGGATTATTCCCATAGTCCAGGCGGAAACAATGAAGCCTACGAAGACAATCAAAACCGAGTATCAATATGCAGCAAAAGTCGTCTGTTCGCTATTGCTGCCGCATCAGGATGGGACCTTGGCAAGAGGCACCTACCGCACGACTGTCAATATACACAATCCCACCAACAAGCAGATCACCATCGCCGCCAAGGTGGCGCTTGCGACACAGTTTGGCTCCGAGCCAGGCCCCTTCGGCGTTACGCCATTCAAGGAGGCTGTTCTCGCACCGGATGGGGCAGTTGGCGTAAGTTGCTTTGACGTTGCCGGCTATTTTTGCCCGATCGATGGGGTCTGTGTGGATTTTGCGTTTCTGGAGGGATTTCTGGTTATAAAAAGTCCTGTGCCTTTGGATGTTGTCGGCGTATATACCGCTCGCCACACGGATGGTGACGTCGAATCCATTGACGTCGAAACGATCCAGCCCAAGCAAGTTCGCGAGACGGTTAAGATGGGGTCAACAGAGTCCACTAAACCAGGCGGTGGAAAACGGGTCGATTATCCACCCAAAGGCAGCTCTGCTTACGGCGATAAGGAACCTAAACAAATGTGCGGCGGAATAGCCGGATTCCCCTGCCCCGCCGGCAAGACCTGTGTGGATGATCCTTCAGACAATTGCGATCCCACCCGGGGTGGTGCCGACTGCAGCGGTATCTGTGTGAAATAACGGTACACGGATAGAGAAAGTTTTTGTAGATAGGCGCAACATCTATGGCTGGTTTTGCGGTCGATGGGGCAGTGAAGCGGTTGACTGCGGACGGAGAATGTGCGATGGGTGTTGCGTCCGCAATCTTGGGAATCACATTTGAATGAGTGAGACAAAACCTCAACTGAATCCCTATATCATTGATACGACTTTGAGAGAAGGCGCTCAGGCTCCCGGTGTCCGGTTTTGCGAGGAAGAAAGCGCAGAAATCGCCCATGCGCTCGTGTTTTTGGGTATCGACATGGTCGAGTGCGGACATCCGATGGCAAGTGATGCGGAGACTCGCCGGGTGCGAGCGACCGTCGCCACCTGCGGAGCAGTTCCGGTACTTGCACACGCACGTGCTCGTTGTGAGGACATCGACAGTGTCAAGGCCGCAGGCGCCCAGTGGGTCGGTATTTTCGCGGGTGTCAACTCGATATCAAGGAATTGTCGCATCCGTTTTGAACGGCCCGTACATGAAGTGCTCAGCACGGCCGTCGGCCACGCTAAGAATATCGGATTAAAAGTTCGATTCACGATCGAGGATGGAAGCCGCACACCTTGGTCCGAATTAGTGGAAGGATACCGCGCTGCGCTTGAAGCGGGAGCGGATCGCTTGTGCTTTGCCGACACTGTCGGCCTGCTCTGCCCTTGGGAGATGGAGGAATTGATCGGAAGACTGAGCCGCGAATTCCCCGGCCATGACTTGGAGGTACATTTCCACAATGATCGGGGGATAGCCATTGCTAATGCGCTCACTGCTGTGCGGGCCGGTGCCCGCTGGATTTCCTCTTCGGTCAACGGTATTGGCGAGCGCTGTGGAATCCCGGACACGCTTACTCTATTGGCGAATCTAGACGTTCTAAAATGGCGCCACCTGCGAAATGGCCATGCACTCCCGTATGTTAGCAAACTGGTCCAAGCTCATTCACGACTCGTGGTCGATCGCTGGCACCCAATCACCGGAACAAACGCGTTTACCCACGTCGCCAAGCTACATCGGCGCGCAGTAGTTAGCGATGAGCAGGCCTATGCCTGGACCGTTCCCGAAACTATCGGAAGTGTAAATTCCACTGCTCCTGAAATCCTACCATCTGCGCGGGAGCGACTCATTAACCATCCGCAAACGGTGTCTGCCACGGAATTACGGCCTCATCGGCGAGGGCCTGGTGATCGCTACCTGATGCTCGATAACAGTGTTGTACCGGATGCGCGTCAATACTGCATTGTCCGGCGCATACCCGAGATGGATGATTATGGGGAAAGACATGTCGATGTTCACCGCCACTGCGTCGATAGCGTTTTTCTATTCATCGGAAGTGGCCCAGCGTTGAAAGGGTTAACAGTAGAGGTGTGCTTAGGGACTGATACGTTCGTTGTCGAAAGTCCGGGTAGTGTTTTTATTCCGTCCGGACTCTTGCACAGCTATCGCGTGCTAGCTGGCGCTGGCCTATTTATCAACCACGTGCAAGCGGGAGATTACAATTCGAGCCTGCTCGACTTGACCTGTCCCACCTAAGTTTGGCGGCATGGAAGTCTCCGATGCCAAGCGGCTCAGAGCACTTGAAGAGGAAAATAACAAGCTCAAGCCACTGCTGGCTGATGCATTGCTGGACAATGCAGCATTGAAAGATGTCGTCTCACGAAGTGTCAAGCCCCACAGTACGGCGGTATCTGTGTGAAGTAGCCCCAGTGGGTGAAAAGGATTTTTTATAAAAGGGACGCGACGTCCAGAGTGGCCTTGGTGTCGAGGAAGGAGTAAATCTGCTGCCCGATTGCTGTGCCTCCACTTCACGACGAAATAAATTGGCCGGGATATTCCCGGCCAATTTATTCCAGTGGCGCTCGGCGCAAGCAGACTTGCTTAATTCTCTTTCTTAATCTTTATTTGATTCATGACCTTCGTAACACCTTCGACAGAGTGCGCGATCGAATGCGCTTTATCTTTTTCAGTCTGACTTCCGGCTGTGCCGCCCAGCACCACTACACCATTCTTATCTGTATCAACCGTGATATGCATCGCGCTGACATCCTTTTCGGTGGCCAGCTTGGTTTTGATCTTGCTGGTGATTA
>JBKJYB010000331.1:0-3479 GCA_046716045.1 Nitrosospira sp. | reverse complement strand
ACGAGTCGAATGTCGTGCTGACAGCCGGCCGCATCAAGCTCGTCAATCCGCCCGAAGCTCAACTTACGCGCGGTGCGGACGGCCTGTTCCGGTTTGCCGGGGGCGCGGCGGATGCGGATGCCAACGTTACCGTCCTCAACGGGGCATTGGAGGGGAGTAATGTCAATGTAGTGGAGGCGCTGGTCGACATGATCTCGCTGTCTCGCCAGTTCGAGATGCACATGAAGTTGATGAAGAACGCCGAAGGCAACGCCCAACGGGCAAGCAGCCTGCTGAGTCTTAGTTAGCAATCGGTTAGCAATCAGTTAACAACCGATTAAAGCAGGCGTGAGACGTGACGAATCAGAACGAAACCGGAAAAGAAAGAGTGAATGACCCTTCTTTTCCAGGCACTGATTCTGTGCACACTGCCGTAAGATGCCGCAAATGAAGTCGTAATATCGGACCGCGATTACGGGCGCGTCACTTTCGCAGTAGTGCCCGATGTAGCTTGATCCGGTACAACTTAGCCTTAACCCAGTACTGATTCACCTCAGGAGATTTACATGATCCGCTCGTTATGGATTTCCAAAACCGGTCTCGATGCGCAGCAGACGCAGATGGACGTGATCGCCAATAATCTGGCGAATGTCAGCACCAACGGATTCAAGCGCTCACGCGCGGTTTTCGAGGACCTGCTGTATCAGACCTTGCGCCAGCCCGGCGCTCAGTCGTCGCAGCAAACACAACTGCCATCGGGGTTGCAGATTGGTACCGGTGTCAGGCCTGTCGCAACCGAACGCGTATTCACTCAGGGCAACTTGCAGCAAACCGGGAATTCGAAGGATGTGGCTATTCAGGGCCAGGGATTTTTTCAGGTGCTGATGCCCGATGGTACCACCGCCTACACGCGGGATGGCTCATTTCAATCCGATTCCCAAGGGCAGCTCGTGACATCCAGCGGTTATCAGATTCAGCCAAACATCACCATTCCGGTTAATGCCCTGAGCATCACCATTGGCCGCGATGGCACCGTTTCTGTCACCCAGCCTGGCTCCAACACGCCGGTTGAAGTCGGCTCCCTGCAACTGGCCACGTTCATCAACCCGGTCGGGTTACAGGCCGTGGGTGAAAATTTCTATGTGGAAACTTTTTCCAGCGGTCCGCCCAACATCAATACACCCGGCATAGATGGCGCCGGGGTACTCAGTCAGGGCTATGTGGAAACTTCCAACGTTAACGTGGTGGAGGAGTTGGTCAACATGATCCAGACCCAGCGTGCTTACGAGATCAATAGCAAAGCAATTCAGACTTCGGACCAGATGCTTCAGCGCCTGTCCCAAATGTAATTGCCAGGCAAGGATGACTGTGAGAACAGCGATGTATCGGCAGCATAAAGATAACCAGATGACCACTTATTTTTCAGCGAAACGAAGCAGGTGGCTTGTGTGGCGCGGGGCTCCTATGACAATCATGATGCTCGCGCTCTCTGGCTGCATCAGCCTGCCCGCTCCTAAAGCGATCGTGCAACAACCGATGTCCGCCCGTACGGGGTCAGGCGGGCTCCCGCCCGCCAATGGCGCCATTTTCCAGGCAGGTACGCATGATCGGCCGTTATTCGAGGATCGCCGCGCGCGCGTGGTAGGAGACACCCTGGTGATTGTTCTCAACGAGAGGACCAACGCAAGCAAGAAATCCGCCAGCAGCGCCGACAAGAACGGTAGCGTGAATTTTGCCGTCCCCCCTATGATATTCGGGGTGCCCATTACAAAGAATGTGGATATAGGAGGATCGTCCACCAACGATTTCTCCGGCAAGGGCGAGGCGGCTTCCACCAATAATTTCACTGGCACGATCACCGTCACGGTGCTGGAAGTGCTGCCTAACCGCAACCTGCTGGTGAGCGGCGAGAAGCAACTGGCCATGACGCAAGGCACCGAGTATATCCGTTTCTCCGGCGTGGTACGTCCCGAAACCATTATCAACAATACGGTATCGTCGATCCAGGTGGCGGATGCAAAGATCGAGTACAAGGCCAATGGCTATATCGACGAGGCGCAGACAATGGGCTGGCTCTCACGCCTTTTCCTGACTATCTTACCGTTTTGAGCGAGGCTGATCATGCCGCATACCGTACCCCATCCGCCGCGCCGCACCGCGATGCTTAAACAGAGCTATTTGCTGTTTCTCATGTTTTGGCTGGGGTGGGCAGCCATTGCTCCCCCGGTGCGGGCCGAGCGTATCAAGGATCTGGCCTCGATCCAGGGCGTGCGGACTAACCAGCTTATCGGCTACGGTCTGGTGGTCGGGCTGGATGGCACGGGCGACCAGACCAGCCAGACTCCATTCACTGTACAGACCATAACCAGTATGCTGATGCAAATGGGCATCAATCTGCCGCCCGGCACCAACTTGCGGCTGCGGAATGTGGCGGCGGTGATGGTCACCGCCGCGCTGCCCCCATTCGCCCAGCCAGGCCAGGTCATCGACGTAACGGTATCCAGCATGGGTAATGCCCGCAGCCTGCGTGGCGGCACGTTGCTGATGACCCCGCTCAAGGGAGCCGACGGCCAGGTTTACGGCATGGCGCAGGGTAATTTGCTGGTGGGCGGCTTTGGCGCCGCGGCCAGCGGCAGTCAGGTACAGGTCAATCATTTGAGTGTCGGGCGCATTACCGGCGGCGCGACGGTCGAGCGTGCGGTGCCTATCGCCTTGGGCCAGAATAACATCATCCAGCTTGAACTTAACAGCACCGATTTTTCCAATACCAAAAGAATAGTGGACGCCATCAACGGGAAATTCGGCGCGGGCACCGCCGCGGCGCTGGACGCCAGGGCGATCCAGGTGCGCACGCCGGAGGGAAGCGACCAGCGCGTGGCATTCGTCGCGGAAGTGGAAAGCCTGAATATAAATCCGGCACCGGCGCATGCCAAGGTTATCGTCAACAGCCGCACTGGTTCGGTGGTCATGAATCAGGCGGCGACGGTTGATGCCTGCGCCATCGCTCACGGCAATCTATCGGTGGTCATCAGTACCGAACCGGTGATCAGCCAGCCGGGGCCATTTTCCAGTGGGCAGACGGTGCAGGCGCAGCGTTCAACCATCGAAATCAGGCAGGAGTCCGGCATGCTCACAATGGTCGAGGGCGCCTCGCTGGCCGAAGTGGTCAAGGCGTTGAACGCGATCGGCGCGACACCGCAAGATCTGCTGGCTATCCTGCAGGCAATGAAATCCGCCGGGGCACTGCGGGCGGATCTGGAGATCATCTGATGATGACCTCGGCCGACCTATCCGGCAAATTCGCGCTTGATGTGCAGGCCGTCAATGAGCTGCGTGCCGATGTTAAAAGAACCGACAAAGCCGGACTTGAAGCCGCCGCCAAGCAGTTCGAGGCCCTGTTCATGAACATGATGCTGAAGAGCATGCGCGAGGCGACTTCCCAGGATAGCTTGATGGACAGCGACCAGAGCCGTCTTTACACCTCCATGCTCGATCAGCAG
>JBKJYB010000330.1:0-3218 GCA_046716045.1 Nitrosospira sp. | reverse complement strand
AAATCGCGGTGGCGATCAAGCTGGCAATCACCGAGTCGGTACGTTTCATCGACGGAATGAATGTGCCGAGCAGATCCTGCAGCATGAAGCGTCCTGCACGTGTGCCCGCATCGACCGCCGTCAGGATGAAAAGTGCCTCAAACAGGATGGCGAAGTGATACCAGAACGCCATCATTGTCCGGCCGCCAATTACATCAGACAGAATTTGCGCCATGCCCACTGCCAGCGTTGGTGCGCCGCCGGTGCGGGAAATGATTGTGTGCTCTCCCACATCCCGCGCGGTCTGGGTGATCATCTCGGGCGTGACATAAAATCCCCATTGCGATATGGCTTGCGATGCCGATTCCGCTGTGGTGCCGATGATCGCGGCCGGGCTGTTCATGGCGAAGTACACGCCCGGTTCGATGGTGGAAGCGGCAACCAGCGCCATGATGGCGACAAACGATTCCATCAGCATCGCTCCATAGCCGATGAAACGGGCATCGCCTTCGTTCCGGATCATCTTGGGCGTGGTGCCCGACGAAATAAGCGAATGAAAACCGGACACCGCGCCGCAGGCGATGGTGATGAACAGGAAGGGAAACAGACTGCCCGACCAGACCGGGCCGGAGCCGTCCACAAACTGCGTGAAGGCCGGCATCTTGAGTTCCGGTGAAATGAAGATGACACCGATCGCCAGACCGACGATGGTGCCGATCTTCAGGAACGTGGACAGGTAGTCGCGCGGCGCCAGCAACAGCCATACCGGCAGCACCGAAGCGATGAAGCCGTAGGCGATCAGCAGCCAGGTCAGTTGCTCGCCCGTCAGGGTAAACAGCACGGCCAAGGTGGGCATTTCCTGCACGTATTGCCCGGCAATGATCGACAGCATCAGCAGCACAAAGCCAATCAGCGACACTTCGCCGATCGCGCCCGGCCGGATAAAACGGGCATATACCCCCATGAACAAGGCAATCGGAATGGTGGCGGCCACGGTGAAGGTGCCCCAGGGCGATTCCGCCAGCGCCTTGACCACAATCAGCGCCAGCACCGCCAGCAGGATCAGCATGATGAAGAAGGTGCCGAACAGGGCGATCATGCCGGGTATCTGCCCCAGTTCGGACTTAATCAGATCGCCCAGCGAACGGCCATCGCGCCGGGTGGAAATGAACAGCACAATGAAATCCTGTACCGCGCCGGCGAACACGACACCAGCCAGCAGCCACAGCATACCGGGCATGTAGCCCATCTGCGCTGCCAGTATCGGCCCGACCAGAGGCCCGGCGCCGGCGATCGCGGCAAAGTGGTGCCCGAACAATACGTATTTGTTGGTCGGCACGTAGTCCAGGCCATCATTGAACTTGTAGGCGGGCGTCATGCGGGTGGCGTCCAGTCTCAGCACCCGGCGGGCAATGAACTGGCTGTAAAAGCGATAGGCGATGGTGTAGACGCAGATCGTGGCGATGACGATCCAAATGGCGCCGATCGACTCACCGTGATGCAAGGCAATGAATGCGAACGCAAAGGCGCCCAGGATGGCGAATGCGAGCCAGCCGAGTTTGGTGATTAGACTACTCATTTTTCTCCTGCGCTGAAAATCGGTATTGTGAGATGTGTTATAGGCGTTTGATTCCACAAAATAACAAGGAATCATAATACAGCTCTGCTTTTTAATGCTTTAAAACGTTCTCGCATTGCCGTTTTCCACATCCCTTGGCAGCGAAAGCAGAAAAAGAGCGGCTTCTCGCAGGAGCCTGCGAGAAGCCGGTAGTAATATTCAATTCAGCAATAGATTACACCCGCTCAATGCTTCTTATAGTCCGGTGCTGAGCAATCGCACGGATCAACCCTAAGCCGGCCAACAGCATAGCATATGATTCGGGCTCGGGAATTGGGCTAACCGGAGCCTGAGTGGAGAGATTAAACTTAAGTTCGAGATCTCCCGAGCCCGGCCCCGCGGCAACAATATCAAATACGAGGTTTCCAGATTGCGATTGGGGGGAAGGCCCTTCAAATGAACTCAGCGAGAACGACGCCTCGGAAGAGTTAGGGCTTCCATTACTCCCGAAACTATTGAAAGACGCTTTTCCACTTACCGCGGCGGAGGCGGAGTCAAAGAAGTTGAATTGCTGGCCACCCGCTATACTGATCGTATACGGAATTGACACGGTCAGCACGCCAGGAGCATCAAACGAAAAGTTCTCGCTCCGGCTTCCAGCAGATAACGCTTCTACAGGGTGGTGCGCGTGCCCTACGCCCCCAGTTGTCGCTGTCGCTTGTGCGTTCCCGGACAATGTTAGTGATGAAGCCAGCGTGTTCGCAAATGTAGCTCCTGTCTGGGCATTGGTGTCCGCAAGCGATGTCCAATTAGACACCGATTCAGTGTCGTTCTTGTTTATCTGGTCAGGAATCGATGCAGACGAGCTCAAGTTCGTATTTTGAACAGAAAAAGTTACTGTAGGAGTCTCCGCCCCCCCAATGCCAACAACAGATACTTGAAGTTTGCTCCAGTCGAAGGAGGCTGTTGCTTGCGACGCCGCCGTCGGTTGGCTTAAACCAGCCCCGACTGAGCACACCGTTATTAAAAGACCGCGTTTGACTAAGTTCATCTGATCCTCCATTTGGTTTTAATTGCAATCATGATCTTTTGCTAGCAGCCTGTCGGACCTAAAGGAAATCGGCTGCAAAAGCATCTGACCGGTCAATATTTCGCCGCTTTTTCCGCAACTATTGATGAGGTTGCTAATTCAATATAGTCGAAAAGTGGCGAGGGGGACCGGTAACTACGTTGGGATGCACGGAACCCGCGATTATCTGGGTAAATACTAAACGGGAAAGCCGGGAACTAAAAATGCAGTAACCGTTCCGTGCCCGGCCTAGCGGAATGGTCGGCTTAGAAAGGGAGACCCGGAAATTCCGAAACGCCATGGCACATCTTTCGCTTTTGAAATACCGATGCGGGGACCTGCGACCACGGAAATCTGTTCCGCAAGAGGTAGAAGTTGAAAAGGCGATGCGTCGACCTGCATGCCGCTATGTGCATCGGTAATGCCGAGCGCCTGGCAGACACGCCCCGGTCCGGAACATAGCAGGCGTGTATGGTTGAGTCCGCGTCTCGCGCGCATGATATCCAGCCCCGCAAGCGGTTCTATCGCGCGGATTAAAACGCCGGCGCCATGCCCATCTGCCCGGCAAACGAAATTGAGACACCAGTGGATTCCGTAAGAACGGTAGATATA
>JBKJYB010000329.1:0-2878 GCA_046716045.1 Nitrosospira sp. | reverse complement strand
TCAAGCTCGGGCGTCCCAACTTGGTACGTGGTCCAGCCTGCAAAAAAAGATAGGAATTTCACAGCACCGTTTCAATTTCTGCGGATTGAAAATACACTTTACCGATCCGCGCAGTCAAGATATTTGTCTCAATATTTTCTACCGTTATATAGTATTTCAATATCCAAATTCTGAAAATCTTGACGATTCTAATGGACTGTCGGCTCTTGTTCGCTGTCCCAGTTTGCCAAAAAAGGTATCGGGATGCTTTCTCTACTTATAGATTCCGGCCGTTCCATCTTCAATGGACAAGGCACAGTGGGCTGCGGGTTTCTGTTTCCGATACGGTGACAGTTGTTAGTATGACGGGAGGAGTGATTGCGACTGGGGCGGTGCGCACATCACCAAACCTTCATTGATCCAGCCGCGTGCCACTACTTCTTGAATCGCTGTCTGATTGTTGGCGATCCGGTGGTTGCTGTCTATGCCTTTGCTGAATCCGTTGTTATAGGCGCGATATACCGGCGTGGTGGCAGCGGGGCATGTGCCATTTATGGGCAACATCGTCAGGAAGTCGAAGCTCTCAAAATTCCAGCGCTTTTGTGTTGCAGGCGTTGTCGCCTGCAATTGCTTAAGTTGCGCGCATTCATCTGCGCTAGCTGTATAGAAGTGAGAGTTTGGCCCGGGAGACAGGCTTCCGTAGAATCGGCAAACAAGCACATTCCCTCCAGACTTGAATGTAACGCCAGTGCGCTGCCAGCGCCCAACTGCTCCGCTGTCAACGAAAGCCTGTTCGCCGGGATCAGCCGCAATGAAGTAGTGATCCAGGTCGGGGTTGTAGTATTCGACGACCGTGCCAGGGGGGACAACGGTGATCTGCCCGCGTATCTCGCCGCTCGGGAACGTGGGGGTGTGGATATTCACGTACCACAGACCTGCGAGCAAATTGCTGACGTTATCCGCGGGGTTGACAAGAGTATACAAGTCGAACGAATTGTTCACGGTGCCCGAACTGGTTCCGGCGATATCCGGGATAGGTATCCTGATCGGCGAAACTATTCCCACTCCCGAGAGATCGCCGGGATTGGTAGCGCCGTGAAAATGGGCTGCGTTCGCCGGTCCGGTGTTGAGCGAATAGGAAATGGTCCAGCTTAGAACGTAGGTTGTATCGTCGAATAACATGACCGCGAAGCCGCTTCCCCCGACGGCTGCCTGAGTGGTCTGTGGCACTTCCTGAGCACCGTCGAGGAGCGCCTTCAGGCGGAAGAGCGTGGCGTTGGCGCCAAACGAAGCCAAACTCAGTAATACAAACAGTATCCAGCGTTTCATCATTAGTCCCTCCTTTTTTGATTTCCCTTGGCCCGGCTCGTTGCTAGGCCCCTGTCTCGAGGCTATACTGAAAATCAATGTGATCTATTACCTCGACATCTTTAACTCAAGCAACGACCATGCCCGAATCGCCGCAACACCAGATGCGACAGAACCGTCGCCGTATGACCCAGATTCCGCAGCCGGACATCGAAGGAGGTTGACGCCTTGCGCAAGCTCAGCCTCAGCAGCGCGAAGTGGGTCCGGGAGGTGATCCATGTCTCGGTTAAGTCATCTTGCGAGTCGCATTTCCTGCACCGGCTGCACTGCGTATTGCTGGTCGCCGAAGGTCGCAGTTGTTACGAGGTCGCGCGATGGTTCGGCGAGGACCCGCGCACGATTGAGCGCTGGGTGCATGCTCTCAATGAACACGGTATAGAGGGATTACGCGAGCATCATTCTGGCGGACGCCCCACCAGGCTGGCCGACGAGCAGATACCGCGCCTCGCGCTCGACTTGCAGAAGCTGCCGCGCGTATGCGGATATTCTGAGCGGGAATGGAGCGGAAAGCTCTTGGCGCAGCACCTGGAGGGCAGCTACGGGATCAAGTTGAGCGTACGCCAGTGCCAGCGGATAATGCGCCGACTGACCGATGCCGGGGTATCCGGGGTGGTTTAAACACGCTACCTATGCGGCAGCAGTTTTGACGCTGATCTGACGATGTGCGCCTGCACCGGCATACCTATGGGTATGCGGCGTGCCGAGTGTAAAATTTCCTGACATATTTTGCCTTCTGAAGCTCGGTAAACGGTCCTCACGGATTGGCCAGAGAGCATGTTTCTATTTAAACTCAATCTGATAGTACGACACCCGGGTTGAAAAGAAATTCGACACTGCGCTAATAATAACAGCTCAAAGCCGGTAGCTTAGCGCACGCACATTCCTTGAAGTTCACAGCGATCAGTTCGTTTTTCGCAGCGATGGCGAGCGCGAGCGGCGTAGATGTGCCAGTAGATTGTCTTTGGGCTGACCCACAACCTGCCTTCCAAATCAAGCCGGAAATCGCTTGCTAAGAGTTGAAGTTCTGTCGAATCAGTATCTCGACGTTCGCCTTGTCATTACAATGAGAATTTTTTGCCGTTGGTGCAGGCTTGCCGACATCTGGGAGACAACCGCGAACGGTGCCAAAAAGAGTGACTCGACGGCATTCTTGACTGATGCCTTCATCAATCAGAGGTATCCCAGTCCAGTACAGGTAGTTGGTGCGCAGGATTCAAACTTGATGAGTCAGGAAGAAACGTATATTTGCGCAAGAATAAACTGTGGCATAAAGTCTAAAGACTGCAGCCGGGTAGGTCTTACTGCGGTGCACATCACCACACCTTCATTGATCCAGCCGCGTGCCACTACTTCCTGAATCGCCGTCTGATCGCTGGTGATCCGGTGGTTGCTATCTATGCCTCTGCTAAATCCGTTGTTATAGGCGCGATATACTGGTGAGGTGTTAGTGGGGCATGTGCCATTCATGGGTACCATCGTCAGAAAATCTAGACTCTCGAAATTCCAGCGCTTTTGTGTTGCAGGCGTTGTC
>JBKJYB010000328.1:0-6488 GCA_046716045.1 Nitrosospira sp. | reverse complement strand
TGCTTACGTTGAAAGTTGCCTGGTCGATATCCGTACCGACCTCAAAGGTTGCGGTGATGGTTAGCGTACCGCTGGAGTCGGCACTGGAACTGAAGTACAGTAGATTGTCGACGCCGCTCAACTGCTCCTCAATGGGTGCGGCAACCGTTTTAGACAGGGTATCAGCACTCGCGCCAGGAAAGGTTGCGGTGATCAACACGGTGGGAGGCGCAATTTGCGGGTATTGTGCGATAGGCAGCTGCATCGCGGCAGCCAGCCCGGCCAGCACGATGATTATGGATAATACCGATGCGAAAATGGGCCGCGTAATGAAGAATCTGGTCATGAGATTCCCGTCTACGTCGGCTTATCGGGGTCAGCCTGCGCAGGGGGCTGGGCGGGGGCTTCAACCAAAGGTGCCGCAGGCACTTCTCCTGCCGCATGGGATGACACAAGCGTACCGGGACGAAGTTTGATAATGTTATCGACAATAACTTTATCACCGGCTTTGAGTCCCTCAAGAATCACCCAATCCTTACCTATCCAGCGGCCCGCCACCACCGGCCGTATCGTCGCTTCATTTTTCTCATTCATTACATATACACTTTTACCTAGATCGGACGTCTGCACCGCAACCTGGGGGATGAGAAAAACCCCATCGCGTTCACCCGTGATAACGCGTGCACGGACAAATTGTCCTGGCAGCAGCCGCTGATCGGTGTTTTCAAATGTTGCGCGTAATTGTTGCGTGCCCAGCGCCGGATTGATTTGACTGGCGGCAAAATTCAGCTTGCCCTTTTTTTCGTATTCCGTCCCGTCTGGCAGCACCAGCACAACGTGCTGTACATTTTCTTCATTCAAGGGGCCGCCAAGCTGTGCCAGTTCGCTATCGGAAAGACTGAAGCGTACCCATATGGGGGATAGCTGAACGAGCGTAGTCAGCAGGCTGGCATAAGCTTCCACCAGTGCGCCTTCAGAGAATCGGAAACGGCCCGATACGCCGTTCACCGGCGCCGTCACGATCGTATAAGAAAGATTAAGCTCGGCGTCGCGTACACGCGCTTCGGCGTGCTGCAGGGCAGCGCTTATGATTGCACTGTCAGAGACCGCGTTGTCGTACTCGCGCTGGCTGATCGCTTGCGTGTCGAGCAGTTCACGCAAGCGGTTTTCTTCCCGCGCGGCCTGCTTGATACGGGCTTTTTGTTCAGCAAGCTGTGCCCTTGCCTGCGCCAGGGCATTTTGATAGGGCACAGGATCAATCTGAAACATAGGCTGCCCCGCTTTTACCGCGGCGCCTTCTTCATACAGACGTTTGAGCAGAATACCGCCGACGCGCGGCCGTATCTCGACTTCCTTGGCGCCTTCGGTTTGCGCAACGGCTTCGGCACTGATCGGCACGCTGGTCGGTTGTGCTTCGATCACGCTGACAGGAAGTGCCATTCCAGCATGAGGATCGGGCGTCTGATCGTTTTTACCGCATGCGCTCAACGCAACGCTCATCACCAGCACAATGACTGGCTTTGAATACATTGCCGCTAACAACTTAGGAAATTTATTCTTATAATATCTGGCGACTGCCATTTTTAACTCCATGCCGGATAAACTAAACGCTCCAAACGAGGCGGATCAAACGGAATAATTTGCATACATTCGTGTTTGTATGTAAATTATATACAAAAATCGGTTTGTGTAAATAGTAAAGTTAATAAGGGAACGACTCGCACCATGGTTCGAAAAACTAAAGAGAATGCGGAATTAACCCGGCAGCGTCTTATTCAAGCGGCACGAGAGGTATTTCTGACGCGCGGCGTCAGCCGCACCACGATGGAACACATAGCCGTTCAGGCCGGCGTTACGCGCGGAGCCATCTACTGGCACTTCAACAATAAGATCGCTCTATTTCAGGCGATGCGCGAACAGGTATTTCTGCCATTAATTGATCGCATGGACGATACCTTGCTGGTGGAACGCTCCGAAGACCCGCTTGCGTGCATAGAAAATTTTTTGTGCGGCACTATCCAGGTCTTGACCGACAGCATCGAGACACGGCAGATTTACGAAATCATGATGATCAAGTGCGAATATGTGGACGAATTCGCTACTGTTTTGCAGCAAATTTTATCAAATTGTTCAGGTATCGAAGAAAAGCTTAAACTGGTCTATGAACGCGCAAAGACCCGCGAGCAATTACACGCCTCCCATGATCCTTCCCAGTTAGCGACGGATACGCATCTATTATTTATCGGCCTGCTGCATATGTGGGTAAAAGATATAAATGGCAACCGGTTTCGTTACCAGGCGATAGAATTGGTCAGGTCTCATATGAGGCTCCGCCGCCGCTAGAAGATGCGTTCGTAATAGCGTCGTACCCCTACCGCCTGAACACTCCCTGCGCACGTCCCGTGCGAGCGCACTGTACCGCGGCGTTGCACCTTGCCCCGCACCTCAAATACCGCACACTCCATTCTGTCCGGCCGCCGCATCCAGGCTTAACGCACGCAAGACCGGATGGGCAAAGTACCCTTCGACGGCAATTATTTTCCCGGTAAAATATAGTTGACTAAATCAATCAAGTATCTTATAGTTGACTAAATCAGTCATGTATTGATAAAGGTGCTGACTGAGGCATTAACTGAGGTACTGACTGAGCCGGTTATGTTTAATATCTCTATTTGATTGAATTTACGAGAGTAAAGAGGAGTTTATCATGAGACTAACAACCAAAGGGCGATTCGCGGTAACGGCACTGCTGGATCTTGCAATGCAGCGTAGCGCGCATCCCGTGACGCTCGCTGTAATCAGCCATGGTCAACAAATCTAGCTATCTTATCTTGAGGTACTGTTTGCCAAGCTGCGACAGCGCGCGCTTGTCGACAGCGTGCGCGGCCCGGGCGGTGGTTATTGTCTCGCCAAGGACATGGCGCAAGTGTCGATTGCCGAGATTATCCTTGCGGTGGACGAGCCGATGGATTCAACTCAATGTAGCGGAAAGGAAAATTGCCACAATGACAAAAAGTGCATGACACACGACTTGTGGATAAAGCTTAATGATCTGATTTTCGATCACCTTGGCGCTATAACGCTGAAACAACTGGTTGATGACCAGAGAGCGAGGCAAACGAGACCGAGTGACGTGGTTCAAATGCTGGATATGCGGAAGGTTATCCCCGAACGTGAACGTGGTGCTATGGTCGAACGTGAGCGCTCCGTATTTCCGGCCTGACCTGACTCGGATAACACACTTATTTCGATCATCATAATTTGGAATGGTGGCCGGAGAATATTGATGGCGATAACATTAACTGAAAATGCCGCGAAACAGATCCGGAAGCAGCTTGCGAAGCGCGGTAAGGGACTGGCCCTGCGCATTGGCGTGAAGTAAGGGGGGTGCTCTGGTTTCGCCTACACATTTGATTACGCGGACGACATTCGTACGAATGATCAATTGTTCGAGTCTTATAACGCTAACGTGGTGGTTGATGCCGGCAGCTTTCCGTTCCTTGATGGTTCGTGTGTTGATTTTGTCAAGGAAGGGCTCAATGATTCATTCAGATTCGACAATCCGAATGTCGACAATACGTGCGGTTGTGGCGAAAGCTTCAGTCTGAAGGAGCCGGCCAAGGTTTAGCCCGCCGGCAAAGGTGCCAAGGTGGCAAAAAGGGTGCGGAAGAGTTTCAAGTGACGGGTTCGAAGATTTCTCTTCGACATGAACGATATTGGAGCAATCTAATGAGCGCAGTATTACAAAATCTGGTCAACCAGCCCTATAAGCACGGTTTTGTTACCGATATCGAGTCCGATGTCGCGCCAAAAGGGCTTAGCGAAGACACCATCAAGCTGATTTCAGCCAAGAAAAATGAACCCGAGTGGTTGCTTGAATTTCGGCTCAAGGCTTATCAGCAATGGCTCAAGATGGAAGAGCCAAAGTGGCCGAACGTTAAATACCCGAAGATCGATTTTCAGGCAATCAGTTACTACTCGGCACCCAAGCCGAAGAAGAAGTTGAGCAGCATGGACGAGGTTGATCCCGAGTTGCTGCGCACCTTCGAGAAACTTGGCGTGCCGATGCACGAACGGGCCGCGCTCGCCGGCGTCGCCGTCGACGTGATTTTTGACAGTGTGTCGGTGGCGACCACCTACAAGCAGAAGCTTGCCGAGGTGGGTATTATTTTCTGTTCGATTTCGGAAGCCGTCCAGATGCATCCGGATCTGGTGAAGCAATACCTTGGCACTGTGGTGCCGGTGGGTGACAACTACTACGCTGCGCTCAACTCGGCGGTCTTTACCGATGGCACATTCTGCTTCCTTCCCAAAGGCGTCAAATGCCCGATGGATCTGTCAACTTACTTTCGTATCAATACCGAGGAATCAGGGCAGTTCGAGCGCACGCTGATCATTGCCGAGGCGGGGTCGTCGGTTTCCTATCTGGAAGGTTGCACCGCGCCCAAGTTTGACACCAATCAGCTGCATGCGGCGGTGGTCGAACTGGTCGCGCTCGACAACGCCGACATCAAGTATTCGACAGTCCAGAACTGGTATGCGGGTGACGAAAATGGCGTGGGTGGCATCTACAATTTTGTCACCAAGCGTGGTCTGGCCAAAGGCGTTAACTCGCGCGTTTCCTGGACCCAGGTTGAAACGGGCTCGGCAATTACCTGGAAATACCCTTCGTGCGTGTTGCAGGGCGACAATTCGGTCGGGGAATTCTATTCCGTCGCAGTCACCAATAATTATCAGCAGGCCGATACCGGCACCAAGATGGTCCACCTCGGAAAAAATACGCGCAGCACCATTGTCAGCAAGGGTATCTCGGCCGGTCATTCCAACAACAGCTACCGTGGACTGGTCAGGATTGCGCCTACGGCCACCGGAGCCCGCAATTATTCGCAATGTGACTCGATGCTGATCGGCGACGAATGCAGTGCCAACACCTTTCCCTACATTCAGGTTCGTAACCATACGGCCAAAGTTGAACACGAAGCATCAACGTCAAAGATCGGTGAAGATCAATTGTTCTATTTTGCGCAACGCGGCATCGGCAACGAGGAAGCGGTGTCGATGATTATTAATGGATTCTGCAAGGACGTATTTCAACAGTTGCCGATGGAGTTTGCGGTCGAGGCGACCAAACTGCTCGGCTTCAAGCTCGAAGGGAGTGTCGGATGATTTATCAGGACAGTAAAACGCTGCTCGAGGTACGCGGACTGCGGGCGACCGTCAATGGCATCGAGATACTCAAGGGTATTGATCTGACGGTCAGAAGTGGTGAAGTGCACGCGATCATGGGAACGAATGGCTCGGGTAAAAGCACATTGGCAAAAGTGCTCGCCGGTCACAACGCTTATAAAGTCACTGGTGGCTCGGTGACGTTTGAAGGCGCCAATCTGTTCGATCTCGAACCGGAGGAGCGTGCGCGTGCGGGTTTATTCCTTGCTTTCCAATACCCGATCGAGATACCTGGCGTCGCCAACAGTCATTTCCTGCGTCTTGCTTACAATACCGTGCAAGCGCAACGTGGCAAGGAAGAGCTTGATCCACTCGAGTTTGAGGACTTTGTGCGCGAGAAAATGAAGCTGCTTGAAATGAACCCGGATTTTCTCGATCGTGGTGTCAATGAAGGCTTTTCCGGTGGAGAGAAGAAAAGAAACGAAATATTACAGATGGCGCTGCTTGAACCGCGGCTGGCGATTCTCGATGAGACCGACTCCGGCCTTGATATTGATGCGCTCAGGATCGTCACCAATGGCGTGAATCAACTTGCGAACAAGGACAATGCAATCATATTGGTGACGCATTATCAGCGTCTGCTCAACTATATCGTGCCGGACTACGTGCACGTGATGGAGTCGGGCCGCATCATCAAGACGGGGGGGAAAGAGCTTGCGCTGGAACTCGAGACGCGTGGTTACGATTGGGTCAGCGTCGAGCAACGCGCTGCGGCCAGAGTATGAGCGTGAGTATGGTTACCGGTAGCAGCTATCTCGAAAGCCTGCTTCAAGGGCAGCCGCAGCTGCCATCAAGCCCATTGGCATGGCTTAATCAGTTGCGGGCCGACGCCGTCGATCGTGCCGGTACATTGAAAGTGCCGACCACACGCGACGAGGAGTGGCGCTTTACCGATATTTCGCCACTGTCCAGGTTGTCGTTTCAACCGGTGCGTGCCGAATCGCCGTTGAGAACCGCGGACGTCCAACGTTTTTATCTGGACGAAGCGGCGATCCGGCTCGTGTTCGTTGATGGCGTGTATGCGCCCCAGTTGTCCACGCAGCTGGATGGTGCTAACGACGCGGGCCTGGTCGTTACGAATCTGCCGGAGGCGGTATCGGCGCATGCGGCGGCGATAGAGCCGCATCTTGGCTGTCACGCCGGGTTTCAGGACAATGTCTTTGCCGCACTCAATACCGCATTTCTGCACGATGGCGCGCTGATCCTCTTGCCGCGCAACGCAGTGGTTGAAGAGCCGGTGCACCTCCTGTTTATCGCGACGCAAAAGGAGGCGGCAAGCCATC
>JBKJYB010000327.1:0-6811 GCA_046716045.1 Nitrosospira sp. | reverse complement strand
GAGCAAGGGCTCACCGGTAGCCGTATCACGCTCCCCGAGATTATCTTTCCCTATGGATTTTGGTGCCTGCCGAACTGGAAGAGGGGACAATGATGAAGACAGAGCCAAGGACAGGGGTTCCCCAACAACCCCATCTGATGTTGAAATGTCCCGTGAACCGGTTTCCGCAAAACTGTGTAGCGGCAAAACAATCAATGCCGCAGCAGATACAAAGTATCCTGATTTACCTCTGTGGCCCATCTGCCTCGCTCTGATCGGCACCCTCGACCGGGCCTTGACCAATTGCATGACGGCGCTCAGTCACCAATGCCGCCTTCTCGTCCTCGTTAACGTCCTGCGTCACAATCTGGCCGTCTTCAATACGTACCAACCGGTTCGCCATCGCCATGACACGCCAGTCATGGGTAGAAAAAATAAAGGTCGTCTTGAAAGTGCCGTTAATATCCTTCATTAATTGCAAGATACCTTCGCCAGTCTTATGATCGAGGTTGGCGGTTGGCTCGTCCGCCAATACAATCTTTGGGTGCGTCGCCAGCGCGCGTGCGATTGCCACGCGTTGCCGCTGACCGCCACTAAGCTGGTTAGGCCGATGACTGCCAAATTTGGATAAGCCCACGATGGCAAGATATTCCGCGACTCTGTTACGGCGCTCTGTTGTGCTCAGCTCCTTGAATTGCAGCAAGGGATATTCGACGTTCTCCTCAGCCGATAGTACGGGCAATAGATTGAATGTCTGAAAAATGAAACCAATGGTTCGCGCCCGGAGATCAGAAAGTTCATCAGGCGTGCGCCCACTGACATCCTTGCCGTTGATGAATAGCTTTCCCAGCGTGGGAGTATCAATGCACCCGATCAAATTGAGTAAGGTGGACTTGCCGCTGCCGGATGGACCGGCGATTGCAAGGAAAGCACCGTCCTCAATATTCAGTGTAATGTCTTTCAGTGCCTGAACTTGCTGATCACCTAAAGTGTAGTCTTTGAAAACGTGTTCAAGTCTTACTATGCTCATAAGATATCCCAAAATGTTTATTCTCAGAGGTAAGCAGTATCCATAATAGGAGCTAGAATGCAGAAAAAATTGTTGCAACATCTGTTTACGGTGATTTTACTGTCTATCAGTTTAGCGTCAGCCGCGTCCGATGCGGAATTAGCAAGAAGCATTCTGGAAAAAGCTGACCAGATACGTTTCCCGCGCGAGAGCTTCCAGGTCGACGTCAGTATCAATACTACCGCCCCTGACCAGCCAGTAGAGATGCGCAAGTACCGGGTTCTATCCAAGGGCAATGAAAACAGTGTGGTGATGTCTACCGAACCTGCTTCCGAGCGCGGTCAGATTCTCCTCATGAAAGGGCGCGATCTCTGGATATTCATGCCAGATATCTCGCAACCTGTACGCCTGTCATTGTCTCAACGACTTACTGGACAGGTGGCCAATGGCGATTTGGCGCGGGCGAACTTCGCGGGCGACTACAACGCTACGATCTTGCGCACCGACACTATCGACGGCGAGAAATACCATGTGCTAGAACTCACTGGCGTCGACCGAAGCGTAACGTATCATAAAGTCTTATACTGGGTACGGCAATCAAACTTCTGGCCGTACCGTGCGGAATTCTACTCCCTATCCGACCGCCTGCTTAAAACCAGCCGTTACGAAAACTTCCAGCCGCTGCTTGGCAAACAGCGCCCAACCCGCCTAGTCATGGAAGATGCGCTACGTAAAGGGGAGGAATCCGTGCTGGAGTACTCAGAAATGAAACTGCGTGATCTCCCAGACAAGATTTTTACCAAGGACTATCTTAAAAAACTCGAATAGCGCCACAACCCGAGCACTGTGAAATTGAGAAGAGTATGGTAAGAGGCCATCTATGCTTCCATCTAAAATGTCTAATCTGGGTAATACTTTCAAAGAGAACTTTGAGATTGTACCCGCTCTTTCGAACGCGTTAAAGGAAGAAGTTTATCGCGTGCGGCACCAAGTTTATTGCGAAGACCTGGGATTTGAACCGGCGAAATCGGACAAGCGGGAAACCGATGAGCATGACCATAATTCACTACATCTCCTGATGCGCAGCGTCCAGACGCAGGAGTTCATCGGCTGCACCCGCATCGTTCGCCCCCGCCCCGAAGACCCGCACTACCAATTACCTTTCGAGAAAACCTGTGTTAACGTACTGGATCGATCCATTATTGATCCAGCGAAGTTGCCCCGCCACAGTATTGCCGAAGTATCGCGCCTGGCCGTCATTGCCCGCTATCGCAGGCGCAAGGGTGAATCAACCAGCGCGATTAATACCTCAGAGGGAGATTTTGGTACACCTAAATTGCCGCGCTTTCCCTACATTCCAATCGGCCTCTATCTCGGCACCACTGAACTTGCGCGTCTGAACGGAATCGATACTCTTTTTGTCCTGACGGAGGAACGGTTGGCAAGCCATTTCGGCAAGCTTGGCGTCAAGCTTCAGGTCATAGGCGGGCCGGTTGAGCACCATGGCAAACGCATGCCCTCAATGATGAGTGTCAAAGGCATCATCAATGACATTCGGAGCATCATCCGCCCCCTTTATCACACCATTGCGGCAGATATAGAGAGAGGTCTTACCTAAAACAATAATATATCTCGGCAAATCCGAAACAGTCAGAAAAAGAGGTAGCTCATATCCGGGTACGCGGTAACCCGAAGCCCTTTCGCCAGACACGTTAAACTCCTCTCAGCATCCCAAATCAACTTTCGAGGTCAGGCTTGCCCGCGAGACCTTTGCAGTACCACCCACTCAAACGCGCCTCTCTTTTGCAGCAATCGGTTACATCTCTGGATGGGGACCGGCAATTCGCTATATCCCTATTGTGTTTGAGGCTATTGAGGTTCACACTCTTGCATGGGTAGGCCCAATAAACTGCAAAAAAAAACAGGGAGAGTCAAATGAGAAAAAGCTTCTGCTTGACGCTGTGTGGTGCGGCTAGTCTGTTTCTTCTGTGTTTCAGCGCCTGGGCGAGCGAGAGCGTTGGCTCCGAGCTCAGCGAGGCACGGCAAGTGGCTCAGTACAATTACGTTATTCATATCCTGGCGATGTTGCTGGTAGGTTTCGGTTTTCTCATGGTGTTTGTACGCAGATATGGGTTTGGTGCCACGACCGGCACCTATCTGGTGGTAGCTGTGGGTCTTCCTCTTTATATGCTGCTGCGCGCCAACGGAATCTTTGGCCATGAAATTGCCCCAAACACCGTAAAGGCTCTGCTTTTTGCCGAATTTGCGGTGGCCGCCGCATTGATTGCCATGGGCGCCGTGCTTGGACGTCTGCGCGGTTTTCAATATGCCTTGCTGGCGCTTTTCCTGATTCCCGCGTATCTGATGAACGAATACCTGGTGCTGGATAATGGGATGGGCTTGACGGCAGGCTATCAAGATACTGCCGGGTCCGTCATCATACATGCCTTTGGCGCCTATTTTGGCTTGGGGTTGTCGCTTGCTCTGACTACCGCGCGACAACGCAGTCAACCGATTGAATCGGACGCCACGTCCGATCGTTTCGCGATGCTTGGTTCGATGGTATTGTGGCTTTTCTGGCCCAGTTTCGCCACCGCCATCGTACCTTTTGAGGAGATGCCGCAGACCGTAGTCAACACTGTACTTGCACTGTGCGGAGCCACCATCAGCACTTATTTCCTGAGCACCTATTTCCACAAAGGCAAGACATCAATGGTCGACATGGCGAATGCGGCGCTGGCCGGGGGAGTAGCAATTGGATCGACATGCAATATCGTATCACCGTCAGGTGCTTTCGCAATCGGTTTATTGGCTGGCGCTGTTAGCGTCATCGGGTATGTATTTATTCAGCCAGCATTGGAAAAACGCTTCAAAATCGTTGACACCTGCGGAGTCCATAATCTGCATGGGATGCCCGGACTGTTAGGTGCGTTGATTGCCATCATGGTAGTACCGGGTATAGCAGCATCTCAACTGATCGGGATTACTTTCAGTGTAGTCTTTGCTTTCGTAACCGGACTCATTGCCGGTGCGGTGATCAAAGCCACAGGGACGACGCATCTAGCCTACGAGGATAGCGAGGAATTCACTCATGTCGAGCCTCCCGAAATCAAGGTTATGGGAGGAGGGCATTAAATACAGATACGAACCTGAGAAACCTTGAATAAGCGACGCCAGGGAGCGAAACGGATGATTGCTGAATTTCTGGTGTAGCACATGGGCAACGCTACATCAGAATGACATCATACTGTTCCTGCGTGTAAGCGGCTTCCACCTGCAGGCTGATGGGCTTGGCGATAAAATCGCCAAGCTGAGCCAAGCTTTGGGATTCTTCATCAAGAAATAGATCGATCACCTGTTGCGACGCAAGAATGCGAAACTCGCGGGCGTCAAATTGGCGAGATTCACGCAATAATTCGCGCAGGATTTCGTAACACATCGTTTGTGCGGTTCTGACCTCGCTGCGCCCCTGGCAGGTCGGGCACGTTTCGCACAGAATGTGGGCGAGGCTTTCCCGCGTGCGTTTTCGCGTCATTTCCACCAGCCCGAGCGCGGTAAAACCATTGACGGTCATGCGCGTCCGGTCTTTCATCAGTGATTTTTTGAATTCGGTGAGCACGGCATTTTTATGCTCCG
Source organism: Nitrosospira sp. (assembly GCA_046716045.1). Taxonomy (GTDB): domain Bacteria; phylum Pseudomonadota; class Gammaproteobacteria; order Burkholderiales; family Nitrosomonadaceae; genus Nitrosospira. The sequence goes on along the minus strand of JBKJYB010000327.1, from coordinate 2,187 downwards.
CACTTTCCATATCGATAAAATCAATAATGATAATGCCGCCCAGATTTCGCAGGCGCAGCTGGCGTGCGATGACTTGCGCCGCTTCCAGGTTGGTTTTGAAAATAGTGTCGTCGAAGCTGCGCACGCCGACGAACCCGCCGGTGTTGACATCCACAGTGGTGAGCGCCTCGGTCTGATCGATGATCAGGTAGCCACCGGATTTAAGGTTTACCCGTCGCGCCAGGCATTTTTCAATTTCATCTTCTACGCCGTAAAGGTCGAACAGTGGACGCTCTCCGACATAATGGTCGATTCGTTCCGTCACATTGGCCATATAGTCTCGCGCAAAAGCGATCAACTTCTGAAAGGTTTCGCGCGAATCCACCAGAATACGCGCCGTGTCGTCATCCACGAAATCACGCAACACACGATGGCTAAGGTTCAAGTCCTGATAGAGCAGCCCAGGCATACCGGTTGAGGATTTTTCCTCAATGTCGTGCCACAGCCTGTGTAGATATTCGATATCTGTCTGCAAATCCTGCTCGCTGGCAGCTTCCGCCATGGTGCGGATGATAAAGCCGCCTTTTTCACCGGGGGGCAGCAGGTGTTTTAACTTTTCGCGCAATAACTTGCGCTCGGTTTCATCCTCGATACGCTGGGAAATCCCGATATGGGATACCTGCGGCAGATATACCAACATCCGTCCGGCGATACTCACCTGAGTGGATAGTCGCGCACCCTTGGTACTGATGGAATCCTTGATAACCTGCACGAGGATATTTTTCCCCTCGTACAGCAGTCTTTCAATGGGTTTATCGGCGTCCTCGCTTTGGCGCAACCTCCAAATGTCGGCCAGGTGGAGGAAAGCGGCGCGCTCCAGACCGATATCCACGAAAGCCGATTGCATCCCCGGCAGGACCCGGGTGACGCGCCCATTGTAGATGTTGCCGACAATCCCGAGGCTGCTGGTGCGCTCTATGTGCAGCTCTTGCACCGCACCTTGCTCCATTACCGCAACACGGGTTTCCTGCGGCGTAACGTTGACGAGAATTTCGCTAGTCATTAATCCTGAATCCAGCCGTTGACCGCTCATTTCTTAACTCATTTTCTAGCTCGGTGCCATGATCCCCAAAGACCTTTTTCGCTAATTGACTTTTACCTTTTTGGCGAGTTCGCCGCTGGGCGGACTCAGGATAATGGATTCGCTGTAGTCTTTTTCAGACTCAGGGAAATATCTTTATCCCGGATTCTTCCAGCAGTTGCGCGGTCTCGAACAACGGCAGCCCCATTACGCCACTATAACTGCCGGAAATTTCCGCTATAAAAACGGCCGCTATCCCTTGAATCGCATAGCTGCCCGCTTTGTCATGCGCTTCGTCGCTGGCAAGGTACAGCCGGATTTCGCGCTCGCTGATGTGGCGGAATCGCACCGTGGAAGCAGAAGTGCGCACATGTATTCCATTTTGCGCAGCCACCGCGACCGCGGTCAATACCTGATGGGTCTGGCCGGAAAGCGCACGGAGCATCTCTTGCGCATGGGCAGCGCTCTCCGGCTTGCCAAAGACACGTCCCTTCAGTACCACTATAGTGTCGGCAGCGAGCACCGGGAGCTGCGGGAGCTTGCGCTGCATAAGCTGCATCCACCCCGTCCCGGCCTTTGTCCGGGCGATACGGGAAGTGTAAACCTCCGGCGCTTCATCCGGCTTCGAAGTTTCATCGACATCCGCCATGCGGGGCAAAGCTTCGCGCAGCAATAGCGCCGCGAAATTCACTCCGATCTGTTTCAACAGTTCCCGCCGGCGGGGACTGCGGGAAGCAAGGTAAATGCGATTTTCCGGCAGAGTCATAGTTTCTGTGAAATACCCTATTCAAACTTTTTGTATCTGATCGTTGTTACACCCGGTGATAAGGGTGCCCTTTGATAAGCGATACTGCGCGATACAATTGTTCCGCCAACAGTATCCGCGCCAAACCATGCGGCAGCGTCAGCGCGGATAACGCCAAAACTTCATCAGCCAAATGCTTGATGCCGGCGTCCAGTCCATCCGCTCCGCCCACGATGAAGGCGGTATCACCGCCGTTTCTCATCCATCCCGTAACAGAATCAGCCAGCTTGGCGGTGGTCCATTGTCTACCTCGTTCATCCATCGCGACAATTCGGCACTTGGGCGGTAATACCGCCAGGATACGGACGGCTTCGGCAGCCAG
>JBKJYB010000326.1:0-3779 GCA_046716045.1 Nitrosospira sp. | reverse complement strand
TCCAAACTCGGGTAGTAATATCATTTATCTCTCGCCGGGCATCAGATACTCTGGCGGCAAAAACTGGAATACTGCTTTGTCAATAGGCACACCGATTGTCAAAAATATCAACGGTTATCAAACGCCTCCGGATTACCGGATCACTTACCGCTTCGTTGTCGCGGTCTAGCGACTTTTTAGCAGTAATTGTATTCTTGTAGATTCTGGATCAACCATAAAATGACTTTGCCTGCTGATCACCCGATTACCGAGAGGACCGTTCGAATCAATCGCATAACAACTGCAAAGGGATTCCTTGGATCTTTCTCGCTGGATAGTTGTCAGCTGCTCAGTTACTTATTGCTGCTCGGTGCAATGGTGTTTAGCACTGTTACCTATGGCCATCATAATGATTCAAAGGTCGGAGCAACCGATTTCTCGCACTACCCTCAGGGGGGTAGTCTGTTCGTTACCGCTGCTTTTGGTTCAGATAACCGTTTATGGCGGGTCGTCCCGGAAAAATGGCATGTATATGTTGATTATTCAACCGACCTAGGCAAGACCTTCAGTGCGCCTGTGCGTATCAATAGGGAATCACAGCGCATCAAAGCGAGCAGTGAAAATCGGCCCGGTATCGCCGTGGATCGTAGCGGAAGAATTTCCGTCATCTATTCGGCTGAAGGCGCTCAACCAGTAGCCCTATATTTTAGTTCATCTACCGATAATGGCCGTAGTTTTTCAACGCCAAAACCATTGAGCGACAAAGCAGCCGAAGCAAATTCTTTTCAGGGCCGGTTGGTTTTAAACTCATCCGGTCAAGCTTATGTTTTCTGGCTTGACGAACGCGATCGTACCGACTGGAGACAACCTGGGAACGCGGTTTATTACACCACTATTGACGGCCAGAACAGTTTCGATTTCCTCAATCGAAAACTCTCCGACACCCTTTGCGAATGCTGCCGCATTGCCGCTGCTTTTGATAATGATGGCCAGCCTGTTTTATTCGCGCGTTTCATTTATCCAGGCGGCATCCACGATCATGGGCTTTCCAGGACGCGAGCGGATGGCAAAGAACCGCTATCGTGGCGCGTCACCTTTGACGAATGGAAGATCAAGGGCTGTCCTGAACATGGACCTGCAATTTCTATTGGTGGCGATGGTAGTTACCATATTGCTTGGTTTACGCAAGGCAGCGCTCGTCAAGGTTTGTTCTATGCCTATTCATCCGACCGGGGGCAAAATTTCTCAGTTCCGTTATCGTTCGGCACGCCGAAAAAACTGCCAAGTCATCCTGACATCTTGGCTCGGGGGAAGCATGTCGTCCTGACCTGGACTGAGTATGATGGCACCAAAACGCTACTTCTGGTAATGCAGTCAACCGATGGAGGTCAAACTTGGTCTCAGGTCAGATCAATCGCAGAAAGTGCGAGTGGAGCTGACTTTCCGTTTTTATTAAGCAGTGCCCGAGGCATTTTCGTATCGTGGAACGGCAAGCATGAAGGTTATCGGTTAATTCAACTGGATTGAAATATCCGGATTTACGCTACAGTGAGCGTTGTCATCTCATCTAATAATAACTCTGCATTCGAGCGGGACTGTCCAGAAGCTGGCAGCCCCTCAATTTAAACATGTGCGCCGGGCATGGCGCGTTACTTCACAGGTGAAAGTTCTATGGCCAGGTTTTCGTAGAACCGAAGGCAAGGAGAAGGGCGTTGTCGCAAGACGGGGTCTGAAGGAAGTCCCATCCGAAGCTGCGGGGCGATGAACAAAAACCGGATATGAGGCGTGATGCATCCGGGGCGAGCGGACACGTGACCGCGAAGTCCTCCGTTGCAGTGAGCTGGCAGCAGCTTACAAGTTGACGGGTAACCGACAATGAAAGCGATGGAGAAGTCGTTTGCCAAGGAACACCGTTATTGCATCCGGCGAGTCTCGCAGGCGAGAGCCAGAGGGCTGGGATGAAAGCGCTGTTAGCGCGGTCGGAAATGCGTTCCGGTTATCACGCTGAAACGAGGAGTGTCTATTCGGCACTATGAGCTAAAGCGTGCCGACTTAATCTGCCGAACCGCCGGATATGAGACCCGTACATCCGGTAGTGTGGGAGGGGGCGCGAGGATTTCTCCTATCCCGATTAGGGCTTACAAGACTTTTCGGTGCTAAAGCTGCTATGATTTCTACATGGCTCCCACAGTATTTCGTCAAGGCGCATTTCGATTTTTCTTCTTTTCACGCGAAGAGCCTCGTATGCATATACATGTCACACATACAGACGGTGAAGCCAAGTTCTGGTTGGAACCCCAGATTGATTTAGCAATGAATCAAGGGCTTTCAAAAAAGCAGATCAATGAAGCATCGTTGTTGGTGCAGGATCATTATAAGGAGATTATCCATGCCTGGCGTAGCTACTTCTGAAGTTGAAGTTTTCTTGGCATCAAACAAGGGGTTTTGGTTGCTGTTGAAGGACGAGGAACTTTTTGTTCCCTATACAGAGTTTCCTTGGTTCAAGCAGGCTACTCTGGAGCAGATTACTACCGTCGAATGGCCAACCCCTAATCATCTTTATTGGCCTATGCTTGATGTTGATCTGGCTGTGGAATCTATTCGCAATCCCAGCCAATTTCCATTAGTTGCCAAGTCTATGAATGTACAGCGTGTGGATAAGCCCTCTTAAGAAACACCTCCCAACCAACTGATTTTAAAAAGAGAATTAAGCGGGCTGTTCATTGACGACGAGTTTCATCCCCATTTTTTCAGCACGTTGTGCCAGTTGCCGCAACACTCTTTCGCGATAGCATTCTTCGTAGTAGTCCTGCCCCTGATCGGTATACTCTTCACCTTTGGTAAGCATGGTGTAGATCAGGCGTGCCAACTTGCGCGCGGCGGCGGTTACGGTTTTAGGTTTGTCCATGCGCCCGCACATCCTGCGGAAATACGCGCCCAGCGCCGACTGGCTGCTGCGCAATGCTGCTGCGGCCAATCTCAAGGCTTGGGCCGCCCGGTTGGCTACGCGCTTGGTCTTGCCGCTCATCACTTTGCCTCCGGTAATCTTGGTGCCGGGGCATAGCCCCAGCCAGCTCGCGAAATGTCCTGCCGTGGGGAAGCGCGACATGTCCGCCCCAGTCTCGGAGATCACCGCAAGCGCGGTAGATACCGTCTCTAACGTCAAGCATTTTTCAGGTAATCGTGTTGATACGGCGGTTGAGTTTTGAGTACACCAATTGCCCTTAATTTGTTGTCTGAAAATCGGGGGCCACTTATAGACCATTCTTTGACGTTTTCTTTTAATACTTACATCCGACTTATGAGCGGTAGCGAACTGATGGATCTACAGGAAAGTACTATCATTCAATTTCATTCCAATCCTTGGTAGGGTTTGGTCGAATCTTGACCTTGACATCCAGTTTTTCTCCGGGAGTCAAGTAAGGTCCGTTGATGCCGTGACATCGGAAGCCTTGCCCGATATGGCGTTCTTCGAAGTACGCCTCTATTAAAAAAGTTTTAAAACGCGGCATTAAAATAACAAAATTCTAATCAGGAGTAGTCCCATGAATAAATTAATATTAGCCGTAACTTTAACCGTAGCAGTTCCTTTGTCTTTTGCAGAAGGATTATTGGAGAACCCAGTAGTTGACAGCACTGAATCCGGCATTGGAGTTATCTCAGGCTGGCATTGCTCGGCAACTCGTATTGACATAACAATTGATGGTATAAGCCTTGGAAAGGCCGGTAGCGGGACGAGTCGAAATGATACGGTGGGCATTTGCGGACGCGCTGATTCCGGTTATTCCCTTCTGTACAAC
>JBKJYB010000325.1:0-8645 GCA_046716045.1 Nitrosospira sp. | reverse complement strand
TTTCCAGACAAGCCAATCTCCCACAAACCAGCTGAAGTACGGATGGGCAACGGAAAGGGGAATCCGGAGTACTTTGTTGCGGAAATTCAACCCGGTAAAATGTTGTATGAAATGGACGGTGTTGACGAAGTGCTGGCTCGCCAGGCGTTCCGCCTGGCCGCTGCCAAGCTGCCCATTCAAACCACATTTGTTATCCGACAAGTAGGCGGTTAATTATGAAAGCAAAAATCGACGAACTGCGGGCCAAAAATCCGGAGCAACTGCAGCAGGAATTCCTGGAGTTGTTGAAGGCACAATTTGGCCTGCGCATGCAGCACGCAACCCAGCAACTAGGTAACACCAACCAATTACGTAATGTGCGCCGGGACATCGCGCGCGCAAAAACTATTCTCAGCCAGAAAGTGAAGCAACTCAGCCAGAAAGTGAAGCAATCATGAGCGAAGCCAATTTAAGCCGCACTCTCACAGGGAAAGTTGTGAGTGACAAAATGAACAAGACCATCACCGTTCTAGTCGAACGCAAAGTTAAACATGCGCTCTATGGCAAGATTATGGTCCGTTCGAAAAAGTATCATGTCCATGATGAGAATAATGAGTTTCATGCGGGTGATACGGTGATCATTGAAGAGTGCCGGCCCCTCTCCAAGACAAAAGCCTGGCGCGTAATTAAATTGATGGAGAAGGTTATAACTATCTAGCGACTGATGATAAATCAGGCCGGGATTTTTTATCTTGTTATTCTGGTAAATTGGCCTTATAATCTCAAGTCTTGAGTCGTCTGGTTTTCGTACTTTTAATTTTTGCAGCCGATCAGTTTTAGCTGCGCCACAACCCGAACGGGTTCCAATACTATCCACACCTTCAAATTCAGGTGGGAAAAGTTGGAGAGAGTGAGTAAATAATGATCCAAATGCAATCGATTCTGCAGGTCGCAGACAATACCGGCGCGCGTTCAATCATGTGCATCAAAGTATTGGGCGGCTCCAAGCGGCGCTATGCAGGTATTGGCGATGTTATAAAAGTCAGCATCAAGGACGCGGCGCCACGAGGCCGTGTCAAGAAAGGCGAGATATATAACGCTGTGGTAGTGCGCACCGCAAAAGGGGTGCGCCGTGCCGACGGATCGCTCATCAGATTCGATCAGAACGCCGCGGTGCTTCTGAATGCCAAACTGGAGCCAATTGGCACACGTATTTTTGGCCCAGTGACGCGTGAGCTACGTAATGCGCGCTTCATGAAAATCGTTTCGCTTGCGCCAGAAGTTCTGTAAGCGCTCGATAAGGAGTCAGTATGCGAAAAATAAAGAAAGGCGATGACGTAATTATCACCACGGGCAAGGATAAGGGTAAACGCGGCACAGTATTGCGTATTGTAAGTGCCGATTTGATAGTGGTCGAGGGGGCCAATAAGGTCAAGAAACATCAGCGGCCCAATCCGAACAAAGGAACGGCTGGCGGAATCGTCGAAATGGAAAAGCCCATTCAGATTTCAAATGTAGCAATTTTTAATCCTGCTACGCAGAAGGCCGACCGAGTCGGAATCAAGATTCTGGAAGACAAGCGCAAAGTACGTTATTTCAGATCGAACGGCGAGTTGCTTGACGCTTAAGGAGCAATGGAGGGGGTATGGCTCGTTTACAAGAATATTATCGGGACGCCGTAGTCAAGCAGTTGATGCAGCAATTCGATTACAAGTCCGTGATGGAAGTGCCGCGTATTCATAAGATCACCTTGAACATGGGGGTCGGCGAGGCGGTTGCCGATAAGAAAATAATGGACAATGCCGTAAGCGATATGAAAAAAATCGCAGGGCAAAAACCGGTAGTGACGAAGGCGAAAAAATCCATCGCTACTTTTAAGGTGCGTGATGGTTACCCGGTCGGCTGCATGGTGACGTTACGGCGTGTCCGTATGTACGAATTTCTTGATCGATTGATTAGCGTCGCGATCCCGCGCATCCGCGATTTCCGTGGTATTTCCGGTAGAGCCTTTGATGGACGAGGCAATTACAATATGGGTATAAAAGAACAGATTATTTTCCCGGAAATCGAATATGACAAAATTGACGCGTTACGTGGAATGAATATTACGATCACTACCACCGCAAAAACAGATGCGGAAGCTAAGGCGTTATTGGCGGCGTTCAAATTTCCATTTAAAAATTGAGAGAGCAGGATGGCCAAAGTAGCTGTTATTAACCGCGACCTGAAGCGCCGCGAGATGGTAAAGAAGTTCGCGGCGCGGCGTACCGAATTATTCGCCATCATTAATGATGGCAAAATGAGTGATGAGGAGCGGCATTCCGCCAGGATCAAATTACAGATGTTGCCGCGCAACGCCAGTCCCGTGCGACTGCGTAATCGTTGTGCGTTGACCGGACGCCCCCGTGGTGTATATAGAAAGTTCGGTTTGGGTCGCAGCAAACTTCGCGATATCGCTATGAGTGGAGAAATTCCAGGCATAACAAAGGCCAGTTGGTAATAAAAACATGGTTATGGGCGCGCTTGAGTATTTCAAAAACTGGATGGGGGTAAATTACCGTTCAGAAAGCGAGCTCAATAGGATTAATGTAGGTATTTTCGAAAATTGCCGTAGTAGCTTGTTAAAAAATTGGATTGCCAGAGGTGCCCTTAGATGAGTATGAGTGACCCCATCGCCGATATGCTGACGCGCATACGTAATGCGCAGCTTTCTGAAAAAAGCTCGGTTGCGATGCCTGCCTCCAAGCTGAAAGCAGCTATTGCGCAGGTATTAAAGGATGAAGGCTATGTTGAGGATTTTGCGGTTCATAAAGCGGACGGCAAGCCGATATTGGATATTAGTCTGAAGTATTACGCCGGCCGTCCGGTAATTGAAAAAATTGAGCGTGTGAGTCGTCCCGGTTTACGCATCTACAAGGCCAGCAGCAAGCTCCCTAATGTGATGAATGGCCTGGGCGTGGCGATAGTCTCGACTTCCAAGGGTGTAATGACCGAACGAAAGGCGCGTGCCAGTGGCGTCGGCGGCGAAGTGTTATGTATAGTGGCCTAAGGGCGTAGGGGTCTAGAAAATGTCTCGAGTGGGTAAAAATCCGGTGCCAGTTCCGGCGAATGTTGAGGTAACCTTGTCAGCTTCTGAGGTATTGGTAAAAGGGCCGCTGGGTACGCTGCGGCGCAGTCTTGTTTCGGATATCGCCGTTGAGCGCGATGGGAGTAATTTGCTGGTAAAGACTTCGAATGATTCCAAGCAGGCGAATGCGATGTCCGGTACAATGCGCGCGCTGTTGGCTAATATGGTTCATGGAGTGACTAACGGTTTCGAGAAAAAACTGTTGCTTGTGGGTGTGGGTTATCGGGCGCAGGCGGCGGGGGAGGTTCTTAATTTGACCTTGGGATTTTCTCACCCAGTGGCCCATAAAATGCCTGATGGTGTAAAAGCCGAAACGCCAACCCAGACGGAGATTCTTATCAAAGGCATCGATAAACAGCAAGTCGGCCAGGTAGCTGCGGAAATACGTGCGTATCGCAAGCCAGAACCCTATAAGGGCAAAGGTGTGCGCTACGCGAACGAAGTCATTGTGATGAAAGAAACCAAGAAAAAATAACTGGGGTTAGATATGTCCAATCCGATAAAATCCCGTTTGCGCCGCGCGCGCCGTACCCGCGCCAAGATTGCTGAATTGAAGGCGGTACGCCTCGCGGTGCATCGCAGTAATTGCCATATTTACGTACAGCTGATAGATGGCGCCGGTGGCAAAGTGTTGACCAGCGCGTCTACCCTGGAACCGGATCTGCGGAAAGAGCTTCCCAATGGGGGTACCGTCGCCGCTGCGGCGGCAGTAGGTAAACGGGTTGCTGAAAAGGCCAAAGACCTGGGCATCGAAACGGTTGCGTTCGACCGGTCGGGTTTTAAGTACCATGGGCGCGTTAAAGCATTGGCCGAGGCAGCTCGTGAGCATGGCCTTAAATTCTGAGCGAGGAATAGATAATAATGGCTAAGATGCAAGGAAGAATGCAAGGGAAAGTACCGCAAGGCGACGATCGCGGCGATGGTCTCAAAGAAAAAATGGTGGCGATCAATCGCGTCACCAAGGTGGTAAAAGGGGGACGTATTCTTGGTTTTGCCGCACTGACCGTGGTTGGAAATGGAGATGGCACCGTAGGCATGGGCAAGGGTAAATCCCGTGAAGTGCCCGTAGCAGTGCAGAAAGCGATGGATGAAGCGCGCCGCAAGATGATTAAGGTGGATCTCAAGAATGGCACATTGCATCACCCGGTGATTGGCAGGCATGGTGCCGCCAAGGTCTATATGCAGCCCGCTTCCGAAGGGACCGGTATTATTGCCGGCGGCCCCATGCGGGCAATATTTGAAGTGATGGGGATACACAATATTCTGGCCAAGTGTATTGGTTCGACCAATCCGTATAATGTGGTGCGCGCTACGCTGCACGGTTTGCAGTCAATGAATACGCCTTCTGAAATTGCCGCGAAACGCGGCAAGAGCGTCGAAGAAATCATGGGTCTGACGAAATGACCATGACCAAGACCGGGAAGAAAATCAGGGTGACGTTGATCAAGAGTCTGATTGGTACCAAGCGGTCACATCGTGCAACGGTGCGAGGACTGGGGTTACGGGGAATTAATAGTACCGCCGAGCTGGAGGATACCCCAGCGGTGCGAGGCATGATCAAGAATGTTTACTACCTCGTCAAGAGTGAGACATAGATGCGGCTAAATTCCATTAAACCGGCTGCCGGTGCCAAGCATTCCAACCGGCGCGTAGGACGTGGCATTGGCTCCGGTCTTGGTAAGACCGCCGGCCGTGGTCACAAGGGACAGAAGTCACGTGCGGGGGGCTTTCACAAAGTAGGTTTTGAAGGCGGCCAGATGCCCCTGCAACGCCGCTTGCCCAAGCGCGGCTTCGTTTCCCTCACGCGAAAAAGTGTCGCGGAAGTGCGGCTCTCAGTCTTGAGCAAATTGCCGGGCGATATCATAGATATTCTCGCATTGAAACAGGCAGGCATCGTTGCTGGTCCTATGTTGACCGCCAAGGTTATACTTTCCGGAAAAATCGAGCGCGCAATAAAATTGCAGGGCGTAGCGGTAACCAAGGGTGCGAAAGCTGCCATTGAAGCTGCTGGCGGCAGTGTTGAGTAAGTTCAAGAGGACAAAGATTGGCCGCTAACGAATCCCTGCGAGGACTTTCGGGGAAACTCGGCGACTTGAAACGTCGTCTGTGGTTTTTGCTGCTTGCGCTGGTAGTCTATCGCATTGGCGCGCATGTTCCGGTACCAGGTATTGATCCGGTGGTACTGAAAGATTTGTTCGAGTCGCAACAGGGAGGCATCCTCGGCATGTTTAACATGTTTTCCGGGGGTGCGCTGTCCCGTTTTTCGATTTTTGCTTTGGGGATCATGCCGTATATTTCGGCTTCGATCATTATGCAGCTGGGTACGGTGGCATTTCCTTATCTGGAAGCGCTGAAAAAAGAAGGTGAATCCGGGCGCAGAAAAATTACCCAATATACCCGATATGGCACATTGGGACTGGCTCTGGTACAGGGTTATGGCATATCCATCGCGTTGCAATCCCAAGCCGGGTTGGTCATTGAGCCTGGCCCGATGTTCCTGTTGACGACAGTGATAACGCTGGTTACCGGCACTATATTTTTAATGTGGCTGGGTGAGCAGATTACTGAACGTGGAATTGGTAACGGCATATCGTTAATTATTTTTGCCGGTATCGCAGCCGGACTTCCGAGTGCGATTGGTGGCACACTTGAATTGGTGCGAACCGGCGCGATGCATTTCCTGGTGGCGTTAGGAATTTTTGTGGCGGCAACGGCGGTCACGGCGTTTGTGGTCTTCGTCGAGCGCGGCCAGCGCAAGATACTGGTAAATTACGCGAAACGTCAGGTGGGACGGAAAGTATACGGCGGCCAGAGCTCGCATCTCCCGCTGAAGCTTAATATGGCCGGTGTGATTCCTCCAATTTTTGCTTCCAGTATCATATTATTTCCGGCCACATTAGCGGGATGGTTTGCCACCGGCGAATCCATGAGTTGGTTAAAAGACATGAGCGGTGCGTTATCCCCGGGTCAGCCGATTTATGTAATCATGTATGCGGCGATGATAATATTTTTCTGTTTCTTTTATACCGCATTGGTGTTTAATCCTAGAGAAACTGCGGAGAATTTGAAAAAGAGCGGGGCTTTCATTCCGGGTATCCGTCCTGGTGAGCAGACTGCGCGTTATATCGAACGCATCATGTTACGACTAACCCTGGCAGGGGCGATTTATGTGACGCTCGTATGCTTACTGCCGGAGTTTCTGATTTTGAAATGGAATGTACCGTTTTATTTTGGCGGGACTTCTTTGCTGATTATTGTGGTGGTGACCATGGATTTCATGGCGCAGGTACAGGCCCATATTATGTCGCACCAATACGAGAGTCTGTTGAAGAAAACGAATTTCAAGGGTGGCGGCGGATTACCGGCAAGATAATTGTTGCATCTAAGGATAGGATGGCCAAGGAAGAAACGATACAAATGCAAGGCGAGATACTGGAAACATTGCCTAACGCGACGTTCCGGGTCAAGCTGGAAAATGGGCATGTGGTGCTGGGGCATATTTCCGGCAAGATGCGCATGCATTACATTCGGATTTTGCCGGGTGACAAGGTAACGGTAGATCTGACGCCATATGATTTAAGCAGGGCGCGAATCACATTTCGCGCCAAGTAGCCGGAGAGGAGACGTACATGAAAGTATTGGCATCAGTAAAAAAAATTTGCCGCAATTGCAAAATTATTCGGCGCAATCGTGTAGTGCGGGTTATCTGTACGGACCCGAGACATAAGCAGCGTCAGGGTTAGGCGGATCGTAATACCGTGAATCTCATAATTTTAAATCTTTTGTAGGAAAAACGTATGGCCCGTATCGCTGGAGTGAATATTCCCAATCATCAGCATGTCGAAATCGCGTTGACCTCGATTTATGGGATAGGGCGCGCCAGAGCGCGTGAGATTTGTGCGGCAACCGGAATCACTACATCGACCAAGATTAAAGATATCACTGACGCACAAATGGATAAATTGCGGGACCGGGTCGCAAAATTTATCGTGGAAGGCGACCTGCGACGCGAAGTTTCGATGAATATCAAACGCTTGATGGATCTGGGTTGCTACCGGGGTTTACGGCACCGTCGTGGCTTGCCGGTACGCGGTCAGCGTACCCGTACCAATGCCAGAACCCGCAAGGGGCCCCGTAAGGCAGTTCGTTCGTCTAGCGCAAAGTCAGCAGCAAAGTAAGTATATTTTGATAACCAATTGAACCGTAGCGCAAAGGAATAACTACATGGTAAAAGCAGCCACGCGGGTACGCAAGAAGGTCAAGAAGAACGTAGCGGAAGGTATTGCCCACGTTCATGCCTCCTTTAATAACACTATCGTAACTATCACCGACCGGCAGGGCAATGCTTTGTCATGGGCGACTTCGGGCGGTGCGGGTTTTAAGGGATCACGCAAAAGTACTCCATTCGCTGCGCAGGTGGCAGCCGAGCAGGCGAGTAAAGTCGCGCAGGAATGTGGAGTAAAGAATCTGGAAGTGCGTATCAAAGGTCCTGGCCCTGGGCGCGAATCCGCAGTGCGGGCGTTGAACGCCGCAGGCTTCAAAATCACCAGTATTTCGGACGTGACGCCGGTTCCGCATAACGGATGCCGGCCACCGAAGAAACGCCGTATTTAAGGAGTGGACTGTGGCTAGAAATCTTGACCCCAAATGTCGTCAATGTCGCCGCGAAGGAGAAAAATTATTCCTGAAAGGCGAAAAGTGCTTCACCGACAAATGCGCTATCGAACGCCGAAACTATGCTCCAGGTCAACACGGCCAGAAAAGCGGACGGCTATCCGACTACGGGGTGCAACTGCGCGAAAAACAGAAGTTGCGCCGTATATATGGAATATTGGAGCGCCAGTTTCGCAATAATTATGAACTGGCCGACAGGCAACGGGGCATCACCGGCGAGAATTTGCTGCAATTGCTGGAATGCCGCCTGGATACCGTTTCGTTCCGCATGGGTTTTGGCGCATCGCGTTCAGAGGCGCGTCAGATCGTGCGTCATAATGGAATACTGGTAAATGGACGGCGAGTCAACATACCATCCTACCAGGTGAAGCCTGGTGACGTGATCGAAGTTGCGGAGAGAGCGAAAAGCCACCTGCGTATCAAGGCTGCTGTGGAAGCTGCGGAGCAGCGCAATTTTCCGGACTGGATAGAGATGGATGTCAAGGCCATGAAAGGAACGTTCAAGATCAAACCAGAACGCTCCGAGTTGCCATCAAGCATCAATGAATCGTTAGTCATTGAATTGTATTCCAAATAATCAACTGCCAAGCTTTCCGCAAAAGGATCAGGCTATGCCAAGTAACATTTTTCTTACGCCACGCATTATTGACGTTCAGAATTTTTCGCCGCTGCATGCCAAAGTCACCATGGAGCCGTTCGAGCGGGGCTATGGGCATACTTTAGGGAACGCGTTACGCCGTATCTTGCTATCTTCCATGCCGGGATTCGCGCCGACCGAGGTTCAGATCAGCGGGGTGGTGCATGAATATTCCGCTCTCGATGGTGTGCAGGAGGACGTAGTCGATATCCTGCTTAATCTAAAAGG
>JBKJYB010000324.1:0-6619 GCA_046716045.1 Nitrosospira sp. | reverse complement strand
TGGCCGGGGCTGACATTAAAACTTTCCCAATTGAGAATAGCCTTGTCGCCCACCTGGTTTATCAAACCCTGATGATCATGGACGTGATAACCCGCCTGACCGGAGGTGACGAAACCAGGAATCGCCGCACCGCAACTGCCACCCCCGCATGGCACCGGCAACTCGGCCTGCGCGGATGTGCCCAGCAGCAACCCTGTCAGCAGCAGTGCCGTACCACTTGCCGCTTTGCCATGGCTGCGTACCGTTTCCGCCGCGGGAACCAGCATGCCCAAGATAGTATTGAAAATTAGCCTGTATAGTTTGCGATTCATTTTGTCTCCTCCGCTTCCCTTGCAATCCGGTCGAGCACCTTGCTATGCTGTCCGAGCTGTGACTCGCGCGATTACGTCAGTTTTTCTCAGAATATTTCGATACAGGCTATATAGTTAGTTCGGACAAAACGAACTTCGCCCCAATCGGTATCACCACGCATGCCGCACCAGGAAATGCACGCGTTTATCGCCTGCTTTCGTTCTACCAGCTTCTTCCAACGCCACCGCCCAGCTAAATTCAGCCGATAGACCGTGCCGGCCCTTGAGACGCAAGCCCGTTCCGGTGCCTAACAAATTGAAGTGGTCGATCTGTTCGGGCAATGGCTGCTGCACTCGCACGTGACCCCCGTCTATAAAAGCCAGCAGATGGAATTCTTCCAGCGCGGTGGTCAAATGCTTGGCGTAATTGGGCGTGAAAGCTTCCAGTCCCGCCGTGGCACTGTCGTCACCCAATGCCGCAACTTCAAGATAGCCGCGCACCGTATTTATCCCGCCAACGATAGACTGCTCGTTATTGATAAGCGGTTGCGCCGCGATCTGCCAGCTGGCGCGCCCATGTAACCCCCATCCCTGGCGGAAAGTTTCGGTATGGGAAAAGTTGCCGCGCAGAAATACGTAATTGGAGTGTGCCTTGAAACGCTTATTGGCGAATTCCGCTTCGTCCCCGACCAGCCCGCGCACATGGAAATTCAGCGATAATCCTAGTTTGGTATTACGCCTTTCTCCCAGCCACGTGCCATCCCAACCCACGGTAAAGGGCAGATAAGTGATGGGCGTATTAAAGTTGCCGCCGTCAAGGAGATTCACCGCCTGGCCAAAATCCTTGTAATCCACCCCCAGCGATGCAGTATGGAAGAATTTTTGACTTCCCGGCAGCGGCAGGATGTAGCGCCCCCCGACTATCAAGCCATTGCCCAGCACGTTGAGCGCGCCCACCGAAGCCACGTCGGATGCGGAATAGACGCTATACAAGGCGAGAAAGCCGCCGAGCGCCATTGGCATGGTGTAGTTGGCTGAAATTACCTTGCTCTCGTCGGGATTCTCCGGCGTGATGAGTCCGGTCACCCCGAGACTATGCTGCTTGTGCCACAGATTGTCCCAGCTTACATTCGCACTGAGCCGCGTCAGCGTCGTATTCGGGATCTGGCGGCTGTTCAACTCTATACTGCCGTGCAGCGGTCGCTGATCCTTTACTTTCAGATCGACTTCCACTGTGCCCGGCGTTTTACCCGCCCTTAAAACCGGCGTGACCCCGCGATCGGCCGTGCGATTCAGGGTTGCCAGCTGTTTCTGCATTTCGGGGAAGTTTGGCACATTCCCCTCCGCCAGCTCCGGCACCGCGGCCTTGATATCAGCCGGGCTAAAATAGCGCGAGTCGACCACGCGCAAACGCTTCACCGCTGCTTCGGTCACTGTTAGTCTGACGACTCCGTCCTCGACCTTTTGTTGCGGGATGCTCACCAGAACCGTCAGGTAACCCGCCTCATGATAGGCGCGTTCCAGCGCATCACGCGCCTGCTCCACCTCCTGCAATGATTTTTTCTCGCCCAGGTAGGGATAAACCGCCTGCTCCACCACAGTGACAGGCAACAATGTCGCCCCCTGGACGCGATATTCGAATACATCGAATCGCGCATCTTGCGCGTGAGACGCATGCATCCATCCCGCCAGACAAACCAGACAAGCCAGACATCCCGTGCGTAGCGCTTTACCAAGGAACCACTGAATAAGTCCTTCGTGGCGCGCGTTGCTCGCAAGATCGGGAGAATTACCCCACACGCCCCCCAAAAGATAGTTGAGGCCATTGCCTGTCCCGCTGTACCAAGGCGTGCCGCCCGCTGGCAAAATCGGAGACTGATTCAGCGGCTCCCTAATCATTCGCAACATTCAAACCCACTTTAGCCACCCGGCTCAAATCGCCTTTTATATACGTGCAAATGGGACAACCCCCGAAAGAGCTGTCCCGAACAATCTACTGGCGGCATTGCACCGCCTTTTAAGAAAGCGCGATACCTACTGGATCGCAGGCTGGCAGGAGTTGCCGATACGTGCGCCCTTGGAGGTGGGGCCGCTTGAACCGGCCGCCGGTGTGGCGAAGATACCCTTCAGATCGCTCTCACCCAACGTGCCGGCGACCCCTGTGATCAGCGCAGCGGCACTTGGACTGGCGGGGCTGGTGGAACCACCAGCGGTGAACGCCGCCAGTTCATACCAGAAATTGTAAGCGCCATCCATCGCCTCCGCGCGCTGCTGGGCGTCGGAGTTGGGGGAAACGCGATCCAGCTTGACGAAAGCCCAACGGTCCGTTGTGGCGGTAGGAGCCGGAGTGTTTTCCGCAGACACCACGCCTAAGGCGAATTGACCCGCCCCGGTTGCCGTATTCAGCGTGCTTTTCACGCCGCCGGTGCTGGATTGCTCGGTTATCACCACCGTAGCCGTGCTGTCGCTGGCACGCCCCGGTTCCAGCGCACCCTGTGACGAACCGGTGGCACAGGGTTTGTTCAGGAAGCGTAGATTGGAGGCGGATTGGGTGCCGGAGGTGGGAACGCGACGCACCAGATTAACCACGGAACCGGCAGGTCCGCCGAACAGGCTACCATCCACGCTGACGACGAAATCCTTCGCGGCAATAGCGGTATAGCGCTGAGCGGGAAGACTAGGCTGGCAGGCAGGTGTGAGGTTGGGAGCGGTTGCAGAACCGTCATCGCAAGTCGCGCCCAGCATACCGGCGGCAACGTCATTTTTCTGCAACTGATGGTACAGCGGGTAACTCACGGCCACCCCAAAGGCTTGGCCGATATTGGTTGCCACTTCATCGCCGATGGCGCTCAAATCCCGCCCGATTTCCAGGTTCTGCTTGTTGATCAGATACTCGGTGTCGGAAAAACCGCCGTCGGGATAGCTCTGCCCGGGAAGACCCGCGGCATCGCCTTTGAGCACAGCGGTGAAGGTTTTGGTAACCGTATCGCTACAGCTGTTATAGCGCCCGATGGGATAGGACACGCCGTTAAGGACGACGTTAGTGCTGCCGGCGCCAGCCGCCGCACATTTACCGGCACCGCCCAACAATGCCAGGTTATTGATACGTTTGATATTGCCCGGCAAATAACCGTTGGGATTCGGCTCGCCCGCCATGCTCAGATGCGGGGCGTAGGCGTTGAAAGAACCGCCTTCAACCGTGTGATACACCACCACTTTCTTGCCCGCCAGCGAACCGGCGGCGGAGCTCATGGTGCAAGCGTAAGCAACCCTGTCGCCGCTGCTCTTGCCAGGTTCGGTACCGGTGCCTTCCAGGTACATATGTGCGTCATTGGCGCCACCGTTTCCTGCCAAGCCGTTGCAGAGCGACATTACGCTGCGGAATACGGCATTGGTAGGAGCGGACGCACCAGACAACCATACATAGGTGGTGGGACCGGCAGCAACCTGTGCGGGGGTCAGGGCGAAAGCAACCGGGGTCGTGCCCAGCGCCGCCACGGCCAGAGCGATTTTACTCAGTTTCATTTTCATCTTGGTATCCTTATAATCCGTTAATACTGCAAATTAATCCCTGCGTTCCCGGCTCCCTGAACAGGGGGCAGGAGCAGGCGACAGCAACCTCAGGCTTCAGACGCCTGTCCGGCGGCGGACCATCGCGCCGAGCATACCCAGCCCGGCCAGCAGCATGGCCCAGGTATCCGCTTCCGGTACTGCACTCACCGCTGTGAAGCCGAGAATGCCGGCCTCGTTCAACGTAAATTTGCTGAACTCGCCTGCACCGATTACACCATCGTGATTCAGGTCAACACCAAACGGGGTCTTGACGACCTGGCCAAAACTAGAACCAGAGGTGGTCAGAAACCAGAAGTTCTGCTCCGTGCCGAGCGGCTGGGTAGTATCGACTGTTGTCTTCGCCAACCAGTTATCGCCCACCCCAGCACCATTAATCGCACCAAAAAAGGTATTAGGAGCATCCGTTGGCATGGCAACACTGCCGCCATTGGCATCGGTGGCATGTGTGCCGCGACTGTTATTGGCGTCAATATACTGTTCCATTTGAGCAAAACCTCTCAAGGAACCATTAATTAGACTCGGAACGGTCTCTCCATTCATTGTGCTCAGGTAACGGTTACCGCCGGCAATTGCTGGATCGGTGTTATCCAGAGCGATGACGCTGAATTCGATAAGGCTCGCGTTAGCGGGGGTGACGAAGCTCATCAGTTGACTCCAGGAGGCACCGTAAGCACCGGTGGTAAGATCCCAGCTTTTGCTGAAGCCATCTTGGTTATTTGCGGCGAGCATATCGCTCATTTTGAAGCCGAGATCGAATAAAGCAGAAATATCGTCATCACCGGAAGTGGGGGAAGTCCCACCGTAGTAACGTACATTGAGCAGGAGTTCGCCGTTGCCGGTTACGCCGCTGTCGATAGCAGCAAAAGCCGGCGCCGAGGCTGCCATAATGGCGGTGACCGCGAGTGCCTTAAGCTTGAAGTTTATTTTCATTACTGATACTCCCTCTATATGGTTAATGAGTTGCACCGAAGATCTGGATCCGGTCAGTTGACCCTTGAGACCCGCGCCCCATCTGATCAGCTGCCCTTTAGCAACCCGGCTGCCTCCGCTTGCGCCTAGGCCCGCAGCTTTCCGTCCCCGCTTCACAACGGGTTTGGCTTTATTCCTGTCCGGCGTGAAGTGCTTGCACTTCCTGTCGGACGCTTGTCACTATATGGGGCAATAGTTAAGTGCTGATGAAACGCGATCGTGGTTTTGTAGTCCTTTCTATCTATTTTTCTATGCGCCAACAACGCCTGACCGCATATCTTTGCTTTCAATCTCCGCTTTCAGCTGCTCTGGTATGCTAGAGATCTTGTGTGACGGGAAGTCGATCTGCCGGGAGGGTTTTCATGAAGCGTTCGGACTATGCGGTCGCTCGGGCTAGAGCGTGATCTTCAATGCCATTGCCTTGGCCACCGCATGCGCCCGGTTGTTGACATTCAACTTGCGCAGGATTTTTTGAATATGGTTTTTAACGGTAAGCGGACTGATTTTGAGCAAAGTCCCGATTTCAAGATTGCTCTTGCCCATCTGCACGTAGCGCAGAACTTCCGTCTCCCGGTCCGTGATGAGTTTTCTGCTTTTTCCCGCTATGGCACCGTGCTGGTGATGCCGTTCATGGAATAGCATGCGCACCAGTGCCATATGCATATGAGGCGTCAGCAGTTCGAGAAAGTATGCGTGGCGCTCGGTTAACGCACCGGAAATTTGCGTAAAGGCGAACAGACTGCTCGTCCGGCCATTGGCATCGAACATTCCATGCGCCGCGACGCGCTCCAGATTGTCGCGCTTGAGATCATTCGCGAAATGCTTGTAGATAATGCCATTGGTATTATGTGGGCAAAGTAGAAATGGCTGGTTCTTACCTGCACTCCATGCCGACATGACACGGAATACAATGCCCCCATCCGGCCGGCAAAGCTCGGAAAACCTGATTTCGCTTATATCGGTACGGCTGAACTTTTCGATGCTGATCGACTGGCCGGACCCCTCATCGAACATGCATATGAGCACGCCATGCGGTAAAAGGCTTTGTAACTCGCCTTGTGACCATAGGAAGAATTGATGGCGCCGGGAAATGGAGGTTGATGACTCGATGATCCGGAATAGATGCTCCATTTCTCGTTCCGTCAGAGTAATGGTTCCCCCCATAATGTTTCTTATGCCTTGATTTTATTTGCGTCGCATACCCGGCCACGACATCGGCACAGTTGTGTTTTTGCTCAACTTCAGAAGCACGCCTATTTTCAGTGCTCTGGATGACAAAATAATTAAGGGCACGTGTCAAATTCATGAATATTATGTAAGCAGAAAGGATCATGTCAGATGGGCGTATGGGCTCTCATGGCGCTGCGGCGCAGATCTGGATTCAAAAGATCGTTCGATGCCAGTACAGGTGGCTCGAATCGTAATGACCAATGCCGGAGTTGCCTCCACGACGAATGGATTCGCCAGCGTAAGGCGAGTCCTATGCGTCAGTAGGCTGGGGGCTGGGAAGCTGAACCAGTCGCGGTCGGTGGGCCAGGTGAGATTGGAAGCGGCGGCACTTCCGGCTGCGTCTGGGGTTGCGGTTGGGGTTCGGGCCGACGCTGGGACTGGGACTGAGGCAGAGGCTGAGATTGGGGTTGTGACCCCGGTGGCTGCGCGCTGCCGCCAGCTTCTCCCGGCGTATAGACGAACGTCCAGTCCTGATAACTCAGCGCGCCGGCGAAAGTCGCATAGCGCTCGTGAAAATTGGCTCGCTTGAACGGTTTCTGAGTCGAGAGACTATGGAC
>JBKJYB010000323.1:0-3645 GCA_046716045.1 Nitrosospira sp. | reverse complement strand
TGAACAAGGGCGTGACAAAGGCTCGAGGTGATTATCTTTTCTTCTTGAACTCAGATGACAGTTTGAGAGATCCCGATGTGCTGGCGGAGGTAGCTAAATATTTGGACGCTTACCCATTGGTAGATCTGCTTTATGGCAACGTCGTTTATGTTTTCCCAGATAGACGCACACTTCGGACATTTGCGCACATTGATGCTCATACCTTGCTGTTTGAGGATCTTTGTCACCAAGCAGTGTTTGCGAAGAAAAATTTATTCGAGAGAATTGGGGAGTTCAATGAACGATTCAGCATTAATGCCGACTATGATTGGCTCATTCGCGTACTTCGTAGTGGCGCGTGCTGGCGCAGAATTTCTCGTACTATTGCAGCTTTCAATGTTGGTGGTGCTCATACAAAGAACCCGTCCCAGATGGCTAAGGAACGCCGTGAAGTCCGACTACAATATCTTTCTCCGATCGCGCTCGCTCTTGGTAGCCTGGGTCGAAAATTGATACACCGTTGGCACCGGCACTTCCGCGCGCATCCTTTGGGGCAAAAACCCATCAGGGATTGAGAAGCCATGCCTGACGTAATTCTCCTTTCGCATGGCTTCCAGCCAGAGTATGAGGCTGGTTACGCCAATGGTATAGCGCGTAACGGTATTGCGGTCACCCTGGTAGGATCTGATACCACTCTCATTGATCGGCTTGAGCCTAACGTTCGTTACATCAACTTGCGTGGTAGTCAGCGCACTAACCGGTCACGTATGGAGAAGGTTCGTAACCTTATACGCTACTTTTTCACTTATTTTTTTTTACTTTGCCGTCGGCGGGGAACTCCGGTACATGTTATTGGGCAGTTTTCTACCGGCAGACTTGGTATATCGCTGGTTGAGGCATGGATGACGCGCCTGCTAACCGGGGGTTATATGCTTACCGTGCATAATCTGCTTCCCCATGATCGGCACACGGCCATCAACACTAGATTGAGCTACTGGATTTATCGTTCCGCCACCTATCTGGTGGTTCATACGCCCAGGATGCGCCAGGATCTTTGTCGGGATTTTGCGCTTGATCCGGGCAGGATAGTTATTGTAGAACATGGGATTGACAGATTGCTTCCAGATACTGGGGGGGCGCGCGAGACGCTGCGTGCAAAACTCGAGATTAACGCGACAGAACGTGTTGTGCTGTTTTTTGGGAATATTGCGCGTTACAAGGGGGTGGATATCTTGCTTAGAGCATTTGCATCGCTGCCTGCCGAAACGGCCGACCGTCTGATTGTTGCGGGCAGATGCCGGGATCGTTCGCTTGCTTTGGAATTGCAGGCGATGGTTGAGGCAAACACCAGGCGCGACAGCATTCTTTGGCGAGAAGGTTTTGTTGATGACGATGATGTCGCTCCGCTATTTCATATCTCCGATGTGCTGGTTCTCCCTTACCGTCACATTGATCAAAGCGGGGTAATTTTCATGGCTCTCGCCACCGGCTTGCGAATCGTTGTTACGGACGCGGGTTCTTTGCGTGACTATGTGCCGCACGAATGCGGAGCGGTCGCTCCCATCGATGACCCGGAAGCGCTTGCATCCTGCATCAAGGAGGTGCTTACGACCGTCGCTGCCGGAAAATCTGTTGATAATGGCGCGGAGCGATATCTGTGGCGGCGCACTGTTGCAACAATCCTGCCTTTCTATGGGCGTAACTGAGGGAGTAAGTCATGGGAACGCCAGAGAGCCTTGTGAAGATGCAGAAAGAGGCCTATATATATCCAGATGGCTCGTTCGATCTCGTCTTCTCAAATTCGGTTATCGACGTGGGCGACCTCCATGCGCAGCGACAGTTTGCTAATAAAATGCTGCGGGTGGGTAAGCGCGTCTATTGCCAGACTCTTAACAGGTGGTTCCCCGTTGAACCATGCCTGATAGCGGTCTTCATTCATTGGCTACCGTTTTCTATTGCCCGAAAGGTGGTTCGATTCGCCAGCGTCTGCCGATTCTGCGCGTACAGGCCATGAGCGAGCGTTTTCATTACACTGCCTTGGTGGTCCAACGAAGCCTGACTCACTACAGAATGGGTTTTTTTGAAACACTTCGTCAAGAACTCGCCAAAAGAAACTGCGAGTTAAAGCTGGCCTACGGGGAGCCTGCAACGAGTGAACTTGGCAAAGAACATTCGGGGATATTATCCTGGGGGGAACACCTCGAAACTCGCTATTTTCTGGGTGAACGGATCTGTTGGCAGCCTTTTGGAGCCAAGCTGGCAGGGGCTGACATTGTAGTACTTACTTCAGAAAACAAGCTCATCTATAATTTGATCGCACAATACCTTTCCACAAGCCCGCGCATTGCCTTGTGGGGCCATGGCGCCAATCTGCAAGGTCACGCAAGTAGCTTTCGCGAGGGTTTTAAGCGGATCGTCGCGAAACGGGCTGACTGGTGGTTCGGCTATACCGACATGAGTGTCCCGCTAATCGAGCGGAGCGGCTTTCCACGAGAAAGGATCACGGTTTTAGACAATGCGGTTAACACAGTCGAGTTTTCAAACATGTTCCATTCGGTTAAGCCCGAAGCATTAAGGCGACTGCGAGAAGACCTGGAATTGCAAGGTAGTAACGTCGGCATATATGTCGGTTCGCTCTACGAGGAAAAGCGAATTGGCTTCATGCTGGATGCAGTAGCCGGAATTCGTCACCGTTTACCGGATTTCGAGTTCCTGATCGTCGGCTCAGGACCGCAAAAGTATCTGGCTGAGCGATTTTGTGCTACCCATCCTTGGGCGAAGTATTTGGGCGTGCGTAAGGGGCAGGCCAAAGCGGATGTGCTCGCGCTGGTACGGGTGATTATCAACCCAGGTGTAGTTGGCTTGACTCTTCTCGATTCTTTTGTCTGCGGTATGCCGATAATAACCACAGATTGTACAGGGCACGGTCCCGAAATTGCTTATTTGATTAATGGAGAGAATGGAGTGATGACCGCGAATTCACTGGATGATTATGTTTCGGCTGTGTCTGCACTTTTGCTGGACGAAGCGGCCATGGTCCGCCTGAAAATCGGTTGCAAAACGAGTGCCGCAAAATATACGGTGGAGAATATGGCGCGCAATTTTGCGGACGGCGTTATGCGTTGCCTGGAATTACCCATGTATCGCGGACGACGGGGATGACCGAACGCATACTCATTGTCCACAACGCTTACCAGCATCGCGGCGGCGAAGACTCAGTGGTCGAGGCTGAAATCGCGCTATTGCGGTCGCATGGTAACGCGGTGGAGACTTACTTTCGTAACAATAACGATGTCGCCGGGATGCCCCACTGTCGCTGGCACGGCAAACACTGTGGTCAACCCGCACGGCACGTGATCTGGCTGAACTGATTGGCAGTTTCCACGTTACATCTATCAGATCAAGGCATCGTTCTGATTTGTCCTTTTGCAACAGAGCCCGCGCCCGTGCGGATGAATGAGGAATAGCGTCATGAAGATTCTGATCACCGGAGGTAACGGGTATGTAGGACGGGAACTCACACGCCTGCTCTATGACAGTTATGAAGTCGGAGTCCTCGACAATCTCCGCTACAGCAAGTTCCGCTTCGACCAGCACGAGCTCAGTCGGTTCGTTTTCTTCGAAACCGATATTCGCGATGCCGGCGAGGTGGCCCGCGTGATGGCC
>JBKJYB010000322.1:0-2532 GCA_046716045.1 Nitrosospira sp. | reverse complement strand
CTTGCCATCAAATGCTCTTTTAAGCTGAGACACCGGCATATCCGTGGCATCGACGCAGAGACTACCGAGTTTCTTGAGCAGCGCGGGTGTGGCCCGCCCATTGGAATCCAGGCCCACTGACACCGGCATCAATTTTTGTGAAGCGGATTTATCAGCCGCTTGCGCTGCTACGCTCCTGATATGTACTGCGAGTCGACGCGGCGAAGCGAAAGCTGTGATGGCAGCATCATTCCCGGCCAAGCCTTGGGCCTTGAGGCTTGCAGCCATTACTTCCGCAAAGCTGTCACCCAGTTTCTTGAGTGATTTTGGCGGCAGCTCCTCAACGAGTAGCTCAACCAGCAGATTTCCGGTTGCATTACTCAAGCGGCTCCCTCCGTCAACTGCTCGACCCACAAACGAGGCGCCATCGGGAAACCCAAACGTTTGCGGCTCTCGTAATAGCCTTGCGCCACGCTACGTGCGAGATCGCGAATTCGCCCGATATAGGCCGCGCGCTCCGTAACGGAAATCGCACCGCGTGCGTCCAGCAGATTGAAAGTATGCGCAGTTTTCAGCACCTGTTCGTAAGCCGGTAGGGCCAGCCCCTGTTCCATCAAGTATCTGGCTTGTATTTCGTGACTGGCAAAAGCATTCAGCAAAAAATCCGTATTGCTGTGCTCGAAGTTGTAGGTGGACTGTTCGACCTCGTTCTGATGGTATACATCACGGTAGGAGAGCCCTTGCGTCCAGGTCAGGTCGAACACGTTTTCCACACCTTGCAGGTACATCGCAAGCCGCTCCAGACCGTATGTGATCTCGCCCGTAATCGGTTTGCAGTTCATGCCGCCGATTTGCTGAAAATATGTGAACTGTGTCACCTCCATCCCGTTCAACCATACTTCCCAACCCAAACCCCACGCACCAAGCGTCGGATTCTCCCAATCATCTTCGACAAAGCGAATGTCATTCTGCTTCAAATCAAAACCAAGTTCTTCCAGCGAGCCAAGGTACAGTTCCAGAATATTGGCGGGCGCGGGTTTCAGCACGGTCTGAAACTGGTAGTAATGCTGCAAGCGATTGGGATTTTCGCCGTAGCGTCCGTCCTTCGGCCGGCGCGTAGGCTGCACGTAAGCGGCCTTCCACGGCTCAGGGCCCAGCGCGCGAAGAAAGGTGGCGGTGTGCGAAGTACCCGCACCCACTTCCATGTCGTAGGATTGGAGCAGCGCGCAACCCTGCTTGTCCCAATAGTGTTGCAGGGTGAGAATAATTTCCTGGAATGTGAGCATGAGAACGCCTGAGCAAGTTGCGGTGATGGTTAATGCCCATCACCGCCGGGATTTTACAGGTTTTTGTGCCCACCGCGAAAAATCGGCAACAAACCGATAACCAGCAGTACGCCGGCGAGTACGAATAACAGATTATTGCCGAACCTGACATAGGGCGTTGCACCGGTGTACCCTTGCGCCATACCATGCAGCGCGGTTGTGGTAAATACTTCAGCTTCCTGCAACACGATGCCACGTTCATCAATAATGGCGGTAACGCCGGTATTGGTGGCACGCAGCATGTAACGTCCTGTCTCCATTGCGCGCATTTGCGAAATCTGCAAGTGTTGCCGCGGGCCGATGGATCGGCCAAACCAGGCATCATTGCTGACGTTGGCGAGTAGGGTGGCTTGAGGCAATTGCTTGATTATTTCCTCTCCAAATACATCTTCGTAGCAGATATTCACCGCAACTCTCTGTCCGGCCAGATTCATGGGTTGCTGATCAAGCCCTCCGCGCGAAAAGTCGGATAACGGGATTTTCAGTACATCAATGACCCAACCAAACACAGGCTTCAATGGAATGAATTCGCCAAACGGCACCAGATGGTACTTGCGGTAACTCTGATCGGGAGATGTGCCGAAGCTGAACATGGTGTTGTAGTATTCGCCACGTCCGCCGGGGGCTTCAACCATGCCGACAAGAACATCGCCATTATTGTGTTTGGCATGGGTAGCCAGTTGCGCCAGATAACTCGACGGTACCTCGTCACGGTACAGAGGTACCGAAATTTCAGGTGTGATAATGAGGCGGCTGCTGCTTTCCAGTGTGAGTCTGGCGTAAGTATCCATCGACGTGACAAGTTGGTCCTCTCGCCACTTCAAGTCCTGCGAGATATTTCCCTGTAGCAGACTTACTGTTACCGGTTCGCCTTGTGGCTCAGTCCAGCGGATCTGCTGCAAGCCGAAACCGGCGATCCAGATTGCCAGAAGCGGTAGCAGATAACGCCATTCGCGAAATCGCTTTTCAAATAACAGACACATCAGCGCCGCGCTTAGTACGAGTATCAGTGATACGCCATAGACACCTATCACCGGGGCAAAACCTCCCAGCGGGCCGGCCGGCGCCTGTGAATAGCCCAGTGTCAGCCAGGGAAAGCCAGTGAACAATACGCTGCGCAGCCAGTCGGACAGTCCCCATAACGCACCGGCGGTCAATGACCAGACTATGGGCGTAATGATGCGCAGCTTCGTCAATAGCCAGCCTGTCAATGCGGGGAATAAGGCGA
>JBKJYB010000321.1:0-2721 GCA_046716045.1 Nitrosospira sp. | reverse complement strand
TAGCGCCATCATAGAAAGACAGCGTGTTGTAATCATCGACCGAGCCCCATAGCAGGCCGAAATACTGGTGATATTTATCCAGCTGCAGCGTAACCTGGCCAATGCCGGTAGAAAGATATTGGGTCGCATCCGGGCCATTAGCCTGGAGGTTGCCGAACGATGTACCATTGCTACCCGAAATAACTGGTGCAGCATACTTCCCAATTACATTTGGTTGAGCGACCGTGCCGGCTCCCGTGCCGCTGAATGTCACCGTGATGCCATGGGGGAGAGCCCCGCCCGTGGCTGTAAGACTATCAAAATTCTCATACACCCCTGCACCAACGGGAACGCCACCCACCGAAGCACTGAGCGTGGCCGCCATGCTAGCGGACGACATCACAGAGGCACCAAAAGCAAAGATCATCCCAAATGCATAAAACCTGATCGCTCTATTCAACATCAAAATCTCCCTCTTCTATGTCTATTATTTGATCGTTGGCTTCTTAGTCCAACAACGCGTGTCGTTTGCTTCACATGCATCCAAGCAAATAACATGCCATAAATAAACAAGTCATATATTCATATACTTGATTAGCGTATGTGCTTGAGCACTCTTAATGTGCAAGTTTCTTCGACATGTACTTAAGTACAAATAAATGCCTTTCGCACGCTGAATGGCAAGCATGCGAGTTTGATGGCCGATTACGATGAACATCAGCCGGAAAGATTGCCAATATTAATTTATCATTACATCGACATGAACTTTGCAACCCGTCTTGCCGACGTATTCGTCAAGCCGATCTGGATAGACACCTGATGGATAACTCTTATGCGTAATAAGGATATATCGAGCACGGTTAGCGTGGAGACCCTCGCTGCACAAGCGGTGATGGCGGGGCTGGTGTATGTCTCGGATAACGAACCGGGGATCAGGAGAATACGCCGGGGTAGTACGTTCCAGTACGTTGGCCCGGATGAAAAAGCACTCACCGATCAAACCGAGCTGGAACGCATTGCCAGGGTGGCAATACCGCCGGCATATAACGATGTCTGGATTTGCCTGACCGCGCAAGGTCACCTGCAGGCAACAGGGTTGGACGCCCGCATGCGCAAACAGTATCGCTACCACCCCGACTGGCGCATTGTGCGCGACGGCATCAAATTTGGCCGGATGGCGGACTTCGGCGAAGCGCTACCCGGTCTGCGTCTACATGTGCAGCATGATCTGAGGCGGCGAGGCCTCCCGAAGGAAAAAATCTTGGCTGCCATCGTGAGCCTGCTCGACACGACCCGCGTACGTATCGGCAACCTCTCCTATGCACGCGATAATCGCAGCTTCGGACTCACCACGCTGCGCAAGCGCCATCTGGCCTCCCTCAGCAGCCGGCGCGCAGTCCTTGGATTTAAGGGCAAGAGCGGTATCGAGCACGGCGTCACGATAGACGACAGGCGTATCGTAAAAATCATCCACGACTGCCAGCAGCTGCGCAGTCCGCACTTGTTTCAATATCTGGATGACAACGGGAAGCGCCACGCCGTAAAATCGGAGCAGGTAAATAGCTACCTTCGCGAAACCATGGGCGCAGACTTTACCGCGAAGGACTTTCGAACGTGGGGCGCCACGATAAGGGCATTCGAACTCATGCTAGCAACGCCACTGCCGGAAGTATCCGGCAAACGCCGTATCCAGGCTTGTATCATATCGGCAATAAAAACAGTCGCCGAGGAATTGCGCAATACCGTTGCAGTCTGCCGGAAGTCTTATATTAATCCCCTGGTATTTACCGCATGGCAGACGGGGATTCTCCACCACTACTTGCAGGAACAGGGTGAAGGCATGGGGGAGGAACTGGAAGGCAGATTTCTCATATTTTTACGGAAGCATTCTCGCTGAGCCTAATCCTTTGCTCTGAAGTCTGCTTTCGGCAGCGCATATACAAAAGCTGCTTTACTATACTTCCTCAGATTCCCCACGCCTGATTAACAGGATCGACAGGCATTTTCAAGAAAGGAAAAGTCATGTCCCATTACGACCCAGACACACACGAAAACCCTCTTCTTCGCCCAACCAGTGACTCGCCCAGCGGTGAGGGCACCGGCCAAAGCCCCATCCAGGTCCAATGCCAGAGCGAGCATGACCGCGAAGTGCCTGAAATGGATCTACTGTCTCCATTGACCATCCGTGGCATTACCTTCCGCAACCGCATCGCGATGTCGCCGATGTGCATGTATTCGTCGGAGGACGGTTTTGCCAATGATTTCCACCTGGTTCACCTCGGCAGCCGGGCGATGGGCGGCATGGGGCTGGTGGTCGTCGAAGCCACGGCAGTCACCGCCGAGGGACGCATCTCGCCTGCCGACATGGGGATCTGGAAAGACGAGCATATCGAACCTCTGGCCCGGATTGCGCGGTTCGTGGAGACGCAAGGCGCCATTCCCGGCATTCAGCTCGCTCACGCCGGGCGCAAGGCCAGTTGCGATAAGCCATGGACTGGCGGACGCAGCCTTAAAACAGCTACTGAGGGTGGCTGGCCGGTTATCGGGCCGAGCCCCCTGCCCTTCGATGCGGGAGACCCGGTTCCGGCGGCGATGTCGGAAGCGGATATCGGGCATTGCATCGACGCCTGGGAAACCGCCACGAAACGCGCGCTAGCGGCAGGCTTTAAACTCATCGAGCTTCACGCCGCTCACGGCTACCTGATGCACGAGTTTCTCTCGCCCATCAGCAACCAGCGCACC
>JBKJYB010000320.1:0-2787 GCA_046716045.1 Nitrosospira sp. | reverse complement strand
CTACGCTTCGCACGATCATCATTATCCGCGACGACAGCACATTGACTGCGTCGTTAGTATGCTCGAACCTAAACCGCTATCGTTGCGACATCGATCTGCAAATCCAAACTAACCGAACAGTATTGAGACTTGACCCCGTACATGTGTACATGTGTGTGACCTCGTACATGTGTGACCCGTACATGTACGTACATGTGACCCCGTACATGTGAAGCTATTGGCAGGGGCAGGTCAGGTTTGCCCACTAGACCGAAGAAAGTCCAATTGCCTCGTAAGCTTAAGCCAGTTCCAGTCGCTTTAGCTTCATCTCATCGACACGAACGTGTGCCAAGTCATACTGAGCCTGTTGCACAAGCCAGCTTTCGGCGCTTCCACCGAATACCTTAGAAAGTCTTACAGCCATTTCAGGGGAAAGCCCACGCTTCTCATTCACCAGTTCTGATAACGTGGTACGAGTAACCCCAAGCGCAGCAGCTGCCGCTGTGATAGTTAGACCCAAAGGTTCTATGCACTGGCGAAATATAAAGCTTCCGGGGTGAGGCGGGTTCTTCATGGGCATAAATTCGGTTCCTTTCAGTGATAATCTACATAATCAACATCCATTGCGGCGCGTTCGGAAAAGCGGAATATTACCCGCCAATTTGCACGAACCGTGACTGCCCAAAAGCCTTTTTCCTGTCCTTTGAGCGGATGAAGCCGGAACCCTGGAACGTCCAAATCCGCAACGGTAACGGCGGCATCGAGCCGAGCCAAAATATCACGTAACTTTACGGCGTGATCGGCAGAGATCCCACGAGAGTCGTCCTCTTCATAAAGGCGCTTTAACCCCTTGTGCCGAAAAGACCGAATCATACGCAACCGTAATGCGTTACGTAACGCATGTCAAGATATGTCTCACAAAGCACCATATGTCGCGATGGATGCCATGCGATCGACGCAACCCATTTATCGACAATCCTGGCATATTGCCGCATCGAGATGTGGCGGCACCCAATGAAAGGAACTGCCGAAGAGTTTCCTCCGTAAATGCCAGTACTTGTTGTGCCGTGAGGTACGCCGTGAGCTATCAGGGGGTGGGCAGCGAGAACACATCTTGGGCGCGAAGAACGACTTTGCATGCATTCGTTCGAGGGCTGCTGACTGGAGGGCGGGAGAAGGGAATGTGCCCTCCTTGAGGGCTGCCTCCATCTTTATGCGGAACGCGATCTTTGCACAATTGACGGTGGGGTCGATTGCAAATATGTGTGCACGACCGTAATAAAGGGTTAAGTACTTAATAAAAGGGTTAAGTACTTAATGGCGTTCTTCATAGCGTCCTCTTTGGTCTGACTCGTAGCAACCGAAGCGGCCGCGTCTACGAGTTCGTAGTAGACGTCTTTCTTCTGACTGTATTGCATCAGTCGTAGCTCCTTTTCCTTCAGCGCGTCTGATGCCATTCCCTGGTGCCTGTACGAGTACAGCCCAAAGAACCCCCCTACGATTAGACCGATTGCGGAAACAATTGCTGCTATAGCGCCACATGCCTTAAATCTGAGTTCCCACTTTTCTTCCGACGACACGGCACCCCTCCGACTGAAGCGTCTAACAGCTAATATACGGACGTTGGCGTCCGTATAACAATTAATATTTATGTCGCCAATTATGCTTGCGTAATGGACTATCCTACAAGTGCTTTCATTTTTCTGCCTCTCTGTAACGCGGCCTTTATTTCGCTCGCCGTTTCACTGCATAGCCATATTGAATCGGCCATGCCGGTTCCTCCCCCATGGAATGTTGCGCCTTGATAGCCCAGTAGGGCTCTCGCAGCAACTCCCTCCCGATAAAAACGAGGTCCGCCTGGCCGCTGGTAATGATCTCGTCTGCATATTGCGCATCGGTAATCAGGCCCAGGCCGCCGGTGCGGATTTTCGCTTCCTCGCGGATGCGCCGGGCAAAAGGAATCTGGTAACCCTTTGATACGGGAATCTTCGCATCGGGTGTCGCGCCGCCGGAGGAGACGTCGATCAGATCCACGCCCAGCACCTTCAGCTCCCTGCAAAGCACAATCGATTGCTCGATATCCCAGCCCCCGTGGGTCCAATCGGTTGCTGAAATTCGCACGAAGAAAGGCAGGTCATGAGGGATGATTCCACGCAATCGCCCGGCAAGGCGCAGTAATAGCCGCATGCGGTTTTCGAGGCTGCCGCCATATTCGTCGGTGCGCTGGTTGCTGATGGGCGAGAGAAACTCGTGCATCAGGTAGCCGTGAGCGGCGTGAAGCTCGATGAGTTTAAAGCCTGCCGCCAGCGCGCGTTTCGTGGCTGTTTCCCAGGCGTCGATGCAATGCCCGATATCCGCTTCCGACATGGCTGCCGGAACCGGGTCTCCCATATCGAAGGGGAGGGGGCTGGGCCCGATAACCGGCCAGCCACCTTCGGGAGCCGTTTTCAGGCTGCGTCCGCCGGTCCATGGCTTATCGCAGCTGGCCTTTCGGCCAGCGTGAGCGAGCTGGATGCCGGGAATGGCGCCTTGTGTCTCCACGAACCGTGCGATCCGGGCCAGGGGTTCGATATGTTCATCTTTCCAGATTCCCATGTCTGCAGGGGAGATGCGCCCTTCGGCGGTGACTGCCGTGGCTTCGACGACTACCAGCCCTACGCCGCCCATCGCCCGGCTGCCGAGGTGAACCAAGTGGAAATCATTGGCAAAACCGTCCTCCGACGAATACATGCACATCGGCGACATCGCGATGCGGTTGCGGAAGGTAATGCCACGGATGGTCAATGGAGACAGTAGATCCATTTCAGG
>JBKJYB010000319.1:0-4379 GCA_046716045.1 Nitrosospira sp. | reverse complement strand
GGCAGCAGAAATCCAGTCGTGCGGTCTATCGGGCGGAAGTTGCTCATGGCAGGAGCTCTATCGGTGTGAACTTACTGTGATTATCGCATTTCATAACATCCGTCGGTTAAGTCCGACAGGCTGCTAGTTGTCCCTGAAAAAATCCCTTTTAACAAACAACCGTCATTAATTGATGGTTATTTGCATGTTGGTTTTGTCGCCTGGCTGAAAGCTGTACTTCAGTCCAATAGGCAACCCGCGTCATTTAGGTATGATGACGCTACGATTTTTAATCTGTAAAGGGCAAACCTCGCGAAAGCGGGGGACGCAAAGTCATCGGTCTACCGGGCAAAACGCCCCAGGACGGCAGGACTGCCAGATAACGCCATTTCCTTAGTCAATTTTGTGAATTGACGGGAATCAAGAAAACGTTCGAATTTGGACTTCTATAGTCCGGCTGCTGAGCGTTTTTCAATTCAGGCCTATCCAGGCGGTTCCGCCTCCCCCACTACGAGGAGGAACTGTACGTGAACATTAACAAACGAGTATTATCGGCTGGCGGTTCGCAAATGCCGGGCACGAGCGTATTTCAGTTAAACATTTCAGGTTCGGGACATACCATCCCGGACAGGCTCAGCGTCGCTGCGCTCGTGTTGACCAGTTGCATGATAGTCTCAGCGGTGTCCAACGCGGCGCCCCCGGCAGACGCGGGGCCGCGATCCGCTGGCTCCGAAACATGGGCAAAAGGGCGAATTCTCGTCATGCCGCGCGCTGGGCTGCCGGAAAAGGAGCTTACAAAGATTCTCGACATGCACGGCGGCAAGGGCAGAAAAATCGGCCAGAGCGATTTGTACATCGTGGATTTACCGGGGAATGCCTCGGAAAAGGCCATCGCTGCGAGATTGGCTCACCACCCGCATCTCGAGTTTGCGGAACTTGACTATCTTGTAACGCCCGATTTCGTACCGAACGATCCCTACTATGGCAGCGCATGGCATCTGCCCAAAATCGGCGCATCGTCAGCCTGGGATAATTCACAGGGTGCGGGTGTGACCATTGCCATTCTGGATTCGGGGGTCGATAGCGCGCATCCCGATCTCGCCCCACGTATGGTGGCGGGCTGGAATTTCTACGATAACAACTCCAATACATCCGACGTATACGGTCACGGTACCAAGGTCGCTGGTGCGGCGGCAGCGGCAGCCAATAATACGATCGGTGTCGCATCCGTTGCCGGCCAGTCGAAAATCATGCCGTTACGTGTTACCGATACCACCGGTGCGGGCTATATAAGCATGATTGCGCATGGCGTGACGTGGGCTGCTGATCGTGGCGCGCGTGTTGCCAACATCAGCTTCGCGGGGGTCGCCGGTAGCCTGAGCATTCAGAATGCAGCGCAATATATGAAGAATAAAGGTGGGCTGGTGGTGGTTGGCGCAGGTAACAGCGGTATCAATGAAAACTATACGCGTACCACAACGCTGATTGCGGTATCCGCCACCGACGGCAATGACGTTAAAACCAGTTGGTCGAGCTATGGCAACTTTGTTGCTTTAGCAGCGCCTGGCGCGGGGATATGGACTACAACCCGTGGCGGGGGCTATGGGGCGGTTTCCGGCACCTCGTTTTCCAGCCCGGTAACCGCCGGTGTCGTAGCGCTCATGATGGCGGCAAAGTCAACGCTTCCCAATACCCAGGTCGAAGGCCTGCTGTATTCCACCGCTGTCGACCTGGGCGCTGCCGGACGCGACCCCTACTATGGCTATGGGCGAGTGGATGCCGCCCGCGCAGTGCAGGCTGCCGCGGGTACCACCACAACCACGGATACTCAGGCCCCGGCAGTTTCTATCTCCGCACCCCTTGGCGGCGCAACGGTGACGGGGCTGGTGGGCGTGAATGTGACCGCAACTGATAACGTCGGCGTGACCCGCGTCGAACTGCGGGTTAATAGCACCACAGTGGCTATCGATACCTCGGCGCCGTTCGGCTTCACTTGGGATTCGACCGGCACCCCCAATGGCATGTCAAGCCTGGTCGCCTATGCATTCGATGCGGCCGGCAATTCCAAGGCCTCGACCGCTGTAGCGGTGAATGTGGCGAATGGAACCGTAACGGGTACCAAAGACACCACGGCGCCGGTTGTAAAAATTATCAATCCGGTGGCAGGTAACGTTTCCGGTAACGTGACGATCAGCGTGAATGCAGCCGACAATAGCGGCGCCTCAGGCATTACGCAAACGGTGTATATCGATGGGGTGCTGAAGGCGACCGGGACCGGAAGCACGCTGAGTTACAGCTGGAATACCCGCCCCAAAAATGTCGCAACTGGAACGCACACTATCCGGGCGGTGGCGAAAGATAAAGCGGGCAATACCTCGTCCGCTTCCGTGAATGTAGTGGTTATCAGGTAGTCCAAGTAGAAACCACGAGCAGATGCTCACGCCCCAAAACTGGTCCATGTATTACACATGGACCAGTTTTGTTTGATTCCCCGAACCCGAAATGGATATCATCAGGTCTCCCTTCTTCACAATCCAATTCTGTCGAGATTACTTACATTATTTCTACACCAAAACTATCTTATAAATAGTTTTTTAAAGCAATGGATTATTGCTTATGGTGAAGCCTGATTGTCCAGCCAAAATAGTAAAGTGTTGCGTCTTCAGCCCCCAAGCGTACAAAGGTTATACGGGGTGTCGCGAGATAACAGGCCCCTCACGCTAACGCCCCCTGGAGTCGACAAGGTGTACTTCAGTCCAATGGTGAAAGCGTCCAAAGTCAGTATGATAGATGCAGTCTGGGGAATTTTTTTTGTCGAATATCTTTACAATAATACAGACTGTTAATACGAGAAAAACTTAAATTGTATTAGAATCAATGGGTTGAAATATTTATAACACCTGGCATGTAAGTTGCTTATATTCGATTGGGGTCAAATATACTTTTAGTTTACTGACAGGGGGTCATATGAAATACTCAGCATTATCCATAGCAGTTGCGGGGTTGCTTGCCAGTGCGCAGGCTTCTGCTCTAGTCATTGATATAAATACGTATGTAACTGGTACCCCAGTCACTACTGATGCTACGGTGGCCACACTGACACTAACCCAGAATGGGTCAAATGTAGACTTCAATTTTGTTAATTCAGTAAATAATCTTGCCGGCAACATTGGGGATGATGCCTTTATTTCGTTACTCTTGTTCTCTTATGATGGTACTCCGGTACTCACAAGCGGTTCATTCGGAAGCTTTGGAGGAACGCAAACAGTAACATCAGGTGATTTTGGAATTAACCCGCCAGGGTCGAATGCAGGCTACGATTTCTTTTTAGACCTGGACTATCCAACGGGACCGCCCTCAGCCCGGTTTACGAATGGTGAAAATACCACATGGACAGTTAGTGGTGTTACTGTAGCCGATTTTAGCGTTACCGTTCCTGGCAGTGGTCCCGATGCTCTGGCCCTGGTGCATATCCAGCAAGTGGGCGCGGGAGCGAGTGGAGATGGTTCATTAAAGTTTGTTGGTGGTGGCACCCCAGGAGAAGAGATTCCGGAACCGGCGACGCTCGCGCTTATCGGTCTGGGTCTATTGGGTCTCGGTGCAGCACGCAGATACAAAAAGTAATTAACATATTGATGCGCTCTTGGTATCAACATTCAAACCCGCTTCGGCGGGTTTGTTGTTTATGGAACGGGCTATGGAAGCGCATCAGTTGTCACCCGCCTGGAGTTGTACTTCAGTCCAATAGGCAACACGCGTCATTCAGATATGATGACGCTACAGTTTTTAATCTGTAAAGGGCAAACCTCGCGAAAGCGAGCGACGCAAAGTCATCGGTCTACCGGGCAAACGCCCCAGGACGGCAGGACTGCCAGATAACGCCACTTCCTTAGTCAATGTTGTGAGTTGACGGGAATCAAATAAGACGTTCGGATTCGGATTTTCATAATCCGGTTGCTGAGCGTTTTTCGACTCAGGCCTATCCAGCGGTTCCGCCTCCCACTACGAGGAGGAACTACACGTGAACATCAACAAACAAGTATTACCTGCGTCCGGCATAGAGGGTCGGGCTTCAGGGGTCACACCATTAAACTTTTCTGGCTTCCTTGGCGCATGGCACCTCAGCCTCGCTCGGCGTAGTATCACGGCGCTCGTGTTGACCAGTTGCATGACAGCTTCAGCGGTTTCCAACGCCGCACCCCCGGAAGATAAGGGGCCGCGATCCGCTGGTTCCGAAACATGGGCGAAGGGGCGGATTCTCGTCATGCCGCGTGCCGGGCTGCCGGAAAAGGAGCTGGCAAAGATACTCGGCGCCCACGGCGGCAAGGGCAGGAAAATCGGCCAGAGCGATTTGTACATCGTGGATTTACCGGCGAATGCCTCGGAGAAGGCGATTGTCG
>JBKJYB010000318.1:0-3668 GCA_046716045.1 Nitrosospira sp. | reverse complement strand
CGGCCACAGAGAGACACCCCTCAAGAAACCGGCTGGTTTTGGTCGAACCCGGCGAGCTATCGTTCATCCAGTGGAAAAATGCCGCCAGATAAATCGTCGTGAGCCCGGTTTCCTCAAGCGCGCGCCGCGCATAAGTCGCATCCCGGTTGGCGGCTTCACGCATCCACTGCACGGTGCGGCTGACGCGCATCAGTCCGGGCACCTGGATATGGATGTGTCCCGGCTCCAGTTTCCCGTAGATCATCTGCCTGGTTGTTTTGCGGTAGGGATAAAATGCGCCGAGCCATGTCATGATCAAACGATGCAAACGCTGACGCGGCGTCAGATAAAAAAAGTCGGACGCTTCCGCCGCCTTGAGCATGGCGCTATCGGCACGCTCAAACCAGGCGTCAACGATATCCTCTTTTTCGCGGAAATGCGCGCGCACGTCTTCAAGGGTAATTTCCAGCGCAGCCGCGATATCGTGCAGACGCACGGCCTCCCACGATCTCTGCTCGCCCAGATCAACCGCGGCGTCAACGATCTGATCAATTGTTGCCATGTTTCCTCCGATGAGTGATTGATTCGGAAGAAGGAAAGTATTTCAACTTTGCCTTAATGCAAAGTGTAAAGGACATCGGTGGCGTTATCAATACCGATGGCTTGAAAGCGCTGGCGTCCATGGACGCAGGGCAGTGCGGGAAGACGCCATATGAAAAATTACTGCTTTCGCTTCCGCTCCAATTCCAGCTTGTTGATGTAGCGCTGGATCATGGACAGCACATTCTCCTGTGGGTCGACATATGCACACTGGGCGCGCTGACCATTTTCATAGGGGATTTCTGAAACATGCTGTACCTGAAGATTGACCTTGGCCGTACAAATCTCAGGCAACGCAACCAGGCAGTCGCGGTGATGGTGCCTGTCTCAAAATTGACTCTGGATTGAGCGTCTATCACCGCGATGCCGCCACAGCTTATATCATGCAGAATAACTTCGATGGTGGCCGGAGTGTGCCCCTCTGGCAATGGTATAACGCACTTGATGAGAACGGTCCTCGGGGTGTCGACGCGGTAAAACTCCCTTCTTTGTATGCGTAATAGCGTTTCCGGAATTTGGGTAAGGAAGGCGGCGCGTCCTTCGAATTGGATTTTCTCGATCCCCTCGCAAACGAACTGGATCTTCACTTGGTCCGGATATGCGACAACATTCAGTTTACTGGCTTTCAGCGCCTGCCGGTTGGCGGTCTCATCGACACCTCCACATCAACATCGATAACTGTCGTCAGGATATAACTGTTGCTGTGACTAAAATAGCAGGTCGCCAGGGAATTGTTCCGCATCATGGACCGCAGGATAGACAGAATCCCGGCCTCTGAATAAATACGATGCTTCTCGTCGTCATCCTGTTCTAACATGATCCATCAGCTTTCTTATCAGATTGTATGGCTATTATTTTTTCAACGTCGGCGTCAATTATAGTGATTTACCAACCGGTCCGGCTGACTACAACCAGGGCTGTCCAGTCAGCCGGTGGTTTCCCTTTCCCAGCATCTTCTCAAATACGGCGTATGGATTGGATTCGTTACTGGCAGAACGCGGAGTTTGCTCGTCATTGATCCAGGCAAAGACAATAATGTAAGAAACAAGAGCTTCTACGTCCATGTGCGCAGACCGATAACGCCCCAATAAGCAAGGTATGCAGTGAAAACCAGCATCGCCAAGGTAACTGATGTTGAATACCAGCGGACAGCCCTGCGAATTCCTGGCTTTGGCGCATGCCACAAGACAAGACCGCTGGTTAGGGAAGCGATAGCAAATACAACAGTTGCCAAGAAAAAACCGCCAGACCAGATAGTTAAATTTCCTAAAAGCGATATGACGTCACCGCTGTTGAAGACGAAAAAACCTATGGCAACCGCAATCACGGCACTCAACACGGCAAGCAATGGGAAGCCAAGGATAACGCGCTCCGGCGGCCGAAAGAAATTCGTTCGGATGCATCCCGGCAACCAGAAAGGCGCATAGATGAGCACCGAGATCAAGGCCAATGCAATCCACGCCGCAAGCACGATTTCGGTGATGGCGATCCAGGCGGGGACGCGCTTCATCGTCATCATTCCTCCGTACAACCGAATGAATTCTCCTTCTCCCTCCGGCGCTAATAACTCGGCTGTGGCAATCGGGTCGGAGAGTTGGCGAAATTGCATGCCCGCAACAGGGACAAGAACTAGATTTGTTCCTGTCAGCGAGGTCAGGAGTAGCCTGCCACCCTCAACGCGGACATGAGTCATACCCATCAGGCGCTCGGCAAAGTAACCGCTCTTCTCGCTCGGTGAGTCGGGGATGTACCAACCCGCATACGAACTGGCATTCGCGGGGAGAGGGGCAACCGTGGGCAGAGGTGGTTTCCGCAAATCCCGTGTGACGTATGCCCGAATGGCGTTACCGATTCTCATGGCGGCGTCAGTATTGCCCGTATTGATACTGTAGAAATAACCCACGCCAGAGTCAGGTAAATAGGCCAACTCTGTTAAGCCGCCGTCGACACCGCCGCCGTGCCCGTGATAAACGAATCCTTCCTGGACGCTGGAAATGCTGCCGAGTCCGTATCCGTTTTTGAGTCCTTCCCGCGCTGCCCAGGTGCGCGTCGGAACCTCCATACGATCAATGGAGGCGGCTGGCATCACCTGCATGCCGTCCACGGCGCCGCGGTGAAGGTAGAACGAGAGGTAAGCCGCCATGTCTATGGCGGAGGCATTTATCGCGCCTGATGGGCGGTAAAGGATGTTCCAGTAGGGATAGGGTGTTTTGCCATCGAGATGATAGAGCGCCGTAAGCGTCGCTGATGTGGATGGAAAATATGTCGCTGTTTTCATACCGATAGGGCTGAAGAAATTTTGCGCGACAAAATCTTCGAATCGTTGTCCCGTGAGCTTCTCGACAATATAAGCGGCAACGGCGGGCCCGGCGTTATTATATGCCATACGAGTGCCCGGCGGCCAACGGGAGATCCGTGAGCGGCGGCCATAATCAAGTGCTTCGCGCAAACCAAGCTTTGAGGCGTCTTTTGCATATTCGCGCAAATGCATGTTGTCCCAGCCGGTAGTGTGCTCCAGCAAATCGACGACTCGTATCGGGTTGTCCACCTCCCATTGATTCTTGAACCACACCTCGGGAACCAACTTATGCACTGGATCTGTCAAGGAAAGCCTTTCCTCGTTGACTAACATGAGAATCGATAGCGAGACAAATGCTTTGGAGACGGAACCAATACGAAACAGCGTTTTCGGCGTCGCCGGTCGATTATCGGACACGTCGGCTTTGCCAAGACCTGCAATCCACTCAGGACCACCGCCATGTACGATCGCAACCGACAGCCCTGGCGTGCGTGTGTCTTCGAGGATCTTTTCAAGTTCCTGCTGGAGTTCGTTGATGGATTGCGCTGCCTTCGAAGTCTCCGCTTCTTTACTCTGGGCTGCATAGGGAGCGGCGAACAGCGGACAGAGTAAAAAAATATGGATGAGGAATCTCATCTTCCGGATGTTTGGTGATTAACTTAACTAGTTCTCATCCGGAAACGTAAGCCATTGCTGTGGAAAGGAAAAAGTTAAGGAAAGAGGATGAAGGTCCCGGAGAAAAGGAGTATAGTTTGATTCAAGCCATTGAAAATAAACATAACTCAGATTC